>DASQVL010000001.1:0-7217 GCA_035640795.1 Crenalkalicoccus sp.
CCGGGAGCGGATAGGTGACCGGCTCGCCGGTCTTCAGGTTCCGCTCCCCGAACCAGACCGTGTAGCCGTGTGGGCCAGCGATGAGATGCCGGCCGAGCTCCATCTGCGCCAGCGAGCCGATGCGCGGCGCCCGGCAGGCCAAGATGGCGAGCAGGCCAGCGCGGCGGCAGCAGGCCCAAGAACCGACGGGCGTCGATCACCGCGTCGGTGAAACTTCCGCCGCACTCGCGCCGGATCAGGTCGAGCGCATCGCCCCCTTCCGCACGTTCGTGATCCCACCAGAGCCCTGCCTTCGGTCCGCGTACGACTACGGACAGGGAGCCGCGCGATCCCCAGCGCCACTCCCGGCTGCGCTTGCTACCGGGTTCGCCCAGCAGCTCGACCACAAGCCCCGTCATGTTGAATGCGAGGCTGGCGCGGAGTTCGTCCAGTTCCGAACGCGGGTTCGACGACGGCGCCGCGGCGCCGCCGGATCCGCTGCCGGAGGGTCGCTCTGGTTCGGGACCGGAAGGGAGATATTGTCTGGTGTCGCGCACGGCAACTCGCGCGATTGGACGGTCGGGAACCCCCGCGGGACATGAGGAAATGCCGCCGCGAACTGTCTTGGTGCCAACCGAAGCGGAATTGGATGCCGGGCCGGGCCCATGCCGCTGGCCAAGGTCGCGGTGCACTCGCCGGTGATCGTGAATCAGCTCGCCGGCGCCTGCTCGGCGCCTGGCTCGGCGAGGGTTGGGCAACCCGGCACTCTCCGAGAGCCTCTATCGCGTCATCGCCGTCCTGCTCGCCGGGATCGCTGCCGTGCTGCCGTTCGTCCACGCCGCGCCGGCCACCGGCGCGCCGGCCACAGCGCGGGAGATGCTCCACCAACGCCGAAAGGCCCCACCGCAGCGGTGGGGCCTTTCGATTTATCTGCCTCGCGGCCTGGGCGGCAGGCCTTCCATCGCACGAACGGCGATGATCAGGCTCTCCGATGCGATCCGGGCGGTGTTCTCCGTCCCGGAGACGACGTGCTCGAGGAGGTCGGGCGAGGCGCGCCAGGCGTCCAGCACGTCGATGCGCCCGGCGGCATGGAGCCGCATCATGCGGGCATGCTCGTCCACGCAGGGCGCCATCGGCCACACGGTCAACTCCGACCTACTGTTCCGCCCGGGCAACTGTGAGATGAACCCGCGGGGCAGGGCCGTCATCGTCGACCTCGCCAAGAAGCTGGGGCCGACGCAACAGAACAAGCTGGTGGACGGCTACACGGACAATACTCCGATCGGGCCCGGCCTGCGTGAGCGCGGCGGCTCCTCGAACCTGGAGCTGTCGCAGCGGCGCGCGCAGGCGGTGAGGGAGTTCCTGGTCTCCCAGGGCGTGCCGCCGGACATGGTATCCGCGCGCGGGCATGGTGAGTCCGATCCGGTCGCGTCCAACGACACGCCGCGCGGCCGGGCGCAGAACCGCCGTGTGTGATCGGCCTGGCCGAGGCCTGATCCCGCCGCGGGGCCTGGAGCGCGTTCGCCGTGCCGGCGCACGGACGGGCCGCTCCGGGGCCGCGGTCCCGGCGCATCCTGCGCGGCAGGCCGCACATGCCTCGGGTGAAACCGCGCCACGCCCCCACCGGCCCGCCTGCGCGGGCGCGCCGGTCTCAGCACCCCGCGCCGCGCGCGATGCAGAACAGGTGTGCGCCGAACGCCGGCAGGTCGAGGTAGAGGCCGCGCCCCGCCAGCTCATCCCCCGCGCGCCGGTACCGCGCCGGGCCGAGCAGGTCCGTGAGCTCATGGTCGTGCCCGGCGAGACCGGCGAAGGGCAGGCGCAGCAGGCACTGCGCCTGGTGCGGCAGGAAGCTGGCGACGCCCACCAGCCGCGCCTCCCCGGCGCCCTCCCAGGCGAAGGCGACGAAGCCGTCATGGGTCCAGTTGCCCGGCCAGGCCTCCGCCGGTTCCAGCAGCTGCCAGGCACCGCCGCGCAGCACCGGGTCGCGCAGCAGGCCGAGCAGGCGGTCGTAGAAGCCGGCGATGGCGGCGTCGCACGGCTCGGCCGGCGCGCGGTCCAGGTGGATGGAGGCGTGCCGGCGCCGCCCCTCGAACTGGCCCTGGTGGAAGAAGCGCAGGCCGGGCGTGCAATAGGTGACCAGCGCCGCCGCCGGATGCGCCTCCCAGGGCAGGGTCGCGGCGGCGCGCGGCTCGTCGTGGTTCTCGAGGAACCGCACGAGGTGCCGCTGGTCGTCGGGGCCGGCGCGCAGATGGTCGCGGATGCCGCGGGCGTTGCGGTGCACGACGCGGTCATAGAGGGTCTTGTCGTAGGCGTAGTCGAAGCCCTGCTGCAGCAGCGTCCATTCCAGGCCCCAGTAGACCTCCGCCATGAAGATGAAATCCGGCCGGTCCTGCCGGATCTGCCCGATCGCGCCGGGCCAGAAGGGCTCCGCAGCGCGGCCCCAGCTGCGCTCGAAGACCTCCGGCAGCACCAGCATGGCCATGTCGCAGCGCAGCCCGTCGCAGAGCGCGGCGGCGGCGCCGAGTTCCGCGCGCATCGCCGCCTGGGTCGCGGGATTCGCATAGTCCAGCTGCAGCGTGTCCGGCCAGCCGGGGAAGTAGGGATCGCGGCCATGGGCGAGCACGGCGGGGCCGCGCCCGGTCGCCATGCGCACCCAGTTCTGCGGCTCGCGCTCCAGCCGCGCCGCGTCGCCGTGCAGGAACAGCTCCGGCCGCTGCTGCAGCCAGGGATGATCCAGCGCCACATGGTTCGGCACGAAGTCGAGCATCAGCCGCAGGCCGCGCGCCCGCAGCCGCTCTCGCAGCCGCCGCAGCGCCGCGTCGCCGCCCAGTGCCGGATGCGCCGCATAGGCGGTGATCGCGAAGGAGGAGCCGCAGATGTCGCGGTCCTCGAGATCCGGCAGCAGTGCGGCGAAGCCGGCCCGCCAGTCGGGCCGCGTGCGGGAGACCTGGCGGCTCGCCTCCCCCGTGCTCCAGACGCCGAGGGCGTAGAGCCAGTCGAAGCCCTGCGCCGCCAGCCGGTCCAGCTCCGCATCGGGGATGTCGTCCAGCGTCGCCGGCCGGCCGAGCTCCGCGGCGATCTCGCGCAGGCGGAGCCGGGCGTTCATCTGGAACAGCGCGGGATGGGCCGGGCGCGCCGCGGCGATGCCGGGCGGCGTGGGGGTGGGAAGGGTGTCGGGCATCGCCGCCGCCTCAGCTTGCCTTCGCCGGCTCTGGCGCCCGCGCCGGCGCCTCGGGCCGCGGTGGCGCGACCTCGCCCGCCATGGCGGCGAAGGTCGCGATGCGCCCCTCCCGCAGCGTCTCCGGCGTCACGGTGGCGAAGACGTGCATGAGCGTGGCGATCAGCCCGGTCCAGCCGGTCTGGTGGCTGGCGCCGAGGCCCGCGCCGTTGTCGCCGTGGAAGTATTCGTAGAACAGCAGGCAGTCCCGCCAGTGCGGGTCGTCCTGGAAGCGGTGCGTGCCGCCGAAGACCGGGCGCTGCCCGTCCGACCCCCGCAGGAAGATGGCGGAGAGGCGCCGCGCGATCTCCCCCGCCACCTCGAGCAGGGTGAGCATGCGCCCCGACCCGGTCGGGCATTCCACGCGGAATGCATCGCCGTAGTAGAGGTGCTTCACAAGCAGCGCGCGGATGATGAGGGCGTTCACCGGCATCCAGACCGGGCCGCGCCAATTGGAATTGCCGCCGAACATGCCGCTGTCGGATTCCGCCGGCAGGTAGCCCACGCGGAATTCCTGCCCGCCCGCATGCAGTACATAGGGCTCCGCCAAGTGGCGGCGGGAGAGCGAGCGGATGCCGTAGGGGCCGAGGAACTCCGCCTCGTCCAGCATGATGCGGAGGATGCGGCGGAGCTTCTCCTCGTTCACGATGGCGAGCATGTGGTTGCCATCCTGGCCCGGCCGGTCGAGCGGGTGGACAAAGCGATTCAGCTCCGGCCGGTCCTCCAGCAGCCGGGCGACGCGCCGGGTGACTTCCGGCAGCGCCACGCCGAAGCGCGGGCTGAAGGTCACCGCGGCGCAGATCGGCAACAGCCCGACGACGGAGCGCACCTTCAGCCGCTCCGCGCTGCCGTCCGGCCGGCGCAGCACGTCGTAGAAGAAGCCATCCGCCTCGTCCCACATGCCGTCATCGCCGTGGCGGACCATGGCGGAGCCGATCGAGAGGAACTGCGTCGCGAAGCGCACCACCATGTCCTCGTAGACGGGGTCCTCGTGGGCGAGCTCGGCCGCCATTTCCACCATGTGCTGGCAGAACACGCCCATCCAGGCGGTGCCGTCCGCCTGTTCCAGGTAGCCGCCGGTCGGCAGTGGCGCGGAGCGGTCGAAGACGCCGATATTGTCGAGGCCGAGGAAGCCGCCTTCGAACAGGTTGCGGCCATGGCGGTCCTTGCGGTTGACCCACCAGCTGAAGTTCAGGACGAGCTTGTTGAACTGATAGGCCAGCCATTGCCGGTCGCCGGCGCCACCGCGCTGCGCGCGGTCCAGCTGATAGAGAAAGACGGTGGCCCAGGCATGCACCGGCGGGTTCACATCGCCGAAATTCCACTCATAGGCCGGCATCTGGCCGTTCGGATGCAGGTAGCGCTCGCGCAGCATGAGGGTGAGCTGGTCCTTGGCGAAGTCGGCGTCCGCCAGGCCGAGGGCGACGGTATGGAAGGCGAGGTCCCAGGCCGCGTACCAGGGATATTCCCACTTGTCGGGCATCGAGAAGATGTCGGCATTGTCCATGTGCGACCAGTCGGCGTTGCGCGGCGCGCCGCCGCGTTCGGCCATCCAGCGCCGCACGTCGTACTCGTAGTACTGCTTGCCCCACAGCATGCCGGCCAGCGCCTGGCGGTAGACCCGCGCCGCGTCCCCGGACAGCGCCCGCGGCGCGACGGCGCGGTAGAAGGCATCGGCTTCCGCGTGCCGGGCGGCGAGGATGCGGTCGTATTCCGGCCCGAAGGCCTCGGCCGGGTCGGCGGCGCGGCGCAGGCGCAGGCGCAGCACCACCTCCCCGCCCGCGGGCACGCTGGCCTGCCAGTGCAGCGCGGCCTTGGTGCCGGTGCGGTCCGGGTTGGTGGTGCCGGCGCGGCCCTGCACCAGCAGGTCGTTGATGCCGTCCTTCGGATAGGGCGTGCCGCCCGGCCGGCCGAAGATGCGCGCCCCGTTCGTCTCGTTCTCGACGAACAGCGCGGGAAGGTCGGTGCGCTCGCAGAGCAGCGCCATGGCGCCGAGCGCCTCGTGCACCGCCTCGATCCGCGTCACACCCTCTCCGTTCGCGGCGTGCAGCAGCGGCTTCGCGGTGCCGCCGGGCCAGGACCAGGTGTTGCGGAACCAGAGGGTGGGGAGCAGGTGCAGCGTTGCCGCCTCCGGCCCGCGATTGGTCGCGGTGATCCGGATAAGCACGTCCTCCGGCGCCGCCTTCGCGTAGTCCACCATCACGTCGAAGTAGCGATCGCCCTCGAAGGCGCCGGTGTCCAGCAACTCGTATTCCATCTCGTGGCGGCTGCGCCGGCGGTTCTCCGCCACCAACTGCCCGTAGGGGAAGGCCTGCTGCGGGTACTTGTAGAGCCAGCGCATCCAGGCATGGGTGGGCAGGCTGTCGAGGTAGAAATAATACTCCTTCACGTCCTCGCCGTGGTTGCCCTCGGAGTTGGTCAGGCCGAACAGGCGCTCCTTCAGGATGGGGTCGCGGCCATTCCAGAGGGCGAGGGCGAAGCAGAGGATCTGCCGGTCGTCGCTGATGCCGGCGAGCCCGTCCTCCCCCCAGCGATAGGCGCGGGAGCGTGCCTGGTCGTGGCTGAAGTAGTTCCAGGCATCGCCATGTGGGCTGTAATCCTCCCGCACCGTGCCCCATTGCCGTTCGGAGAGATAGGGCCCCCAGCGGCGCCAGGGCGTGCCCTCGCGGCATTCGGAAAGGCGCTGGTGTTCGGCGGTGATGGCCATGCTGCACGCTCCCGCGCACCGGCGAGGGCCGATGTGCCGCGACCGCTCCGAGCTTAGGCGAAGGGCGGCGGCGTGCACGCCCGGACGATGTCAGTTTCCGCCTGCTGTCGCGGAGCGCGGACCCGCGGATTTCCGATAGCGCCTGCGGCTGCCGCGCCGCCCCGCCCCGACCTAGACTCCCGGCACGACCTCGGCTCCCGCCGCCTGCGGGAGTGGTGGCCGCAACGGGAGGCGTCCGACCGGCGCATGCGCAGCCTTGCCGTCCTGCTCCTCCTCCTCCCGCTGCTCGCCGGCTGCGACGAGAAGCGCGCCGAGACGCCGCCCGCGGCCCAGCAGCCGGCGCCGGCCGTCCTCGTAGCGGCGGCGGAGCGCCAGGCGGTCTCGCAGTCGGCCGAGTTCGTCGGGCGGGTGGAGGCGTTGGAGAAGGTGGAGATCCGCGCCCGCGTCACCGGCTTCCTCGGCGAGCGCTACTTCCACGAGGGCCAGGAGGTGAAGGAGGGCGAGCTGCTCTTCCGGCTGGAGCGCGAGCCCTTCGAGGCGGAGGTCGGCGTGCGCCGCGCGAAGATCGAGAGCGCACAGGCGCAGCTCACCTTCGCCACCTACCAGGTCACCCGCGGGCGGGAGCTGGTGAAGACCAACGCCATACCGCAGGCGACGCTCGACCAGCGCATCGCCGAGGAGGGGATGGCCGCCGCCGCCCTCTCCGGCACCAAAGCCGATCTCCGCACGGCGGAGGTGAACCTCGGCTACACGGAGATCCGCAGCCCGATCGCCGGCCGCATCGGCCGCGCCAACATCACCCGCGGCAACGTGGTGGGGCCGGATTCCGGCGTGCTGACCGTCGTGGTCCGCCAGGACCCGATCCGGGTGACCTTCCCGGTGAGCCAGCGCCAGCTGCTGGGGCTGCGCCGGCAGGCGCAGGAGCAAGGCAAGGCGATCTACCTGCGCGCCCGCGTGCGGCTGCCCGACGGCTCCATCTACCCGGAGATCGGGCAGATCAACTTCGTCGACGTGCAGACCGACCGCGCGACCGACACGGCGCTGGTACAGGTGCAGATCGGCAACCCGGAGGCGATACTGTCCGACGGTCAGCTGGTCGGCGTGATCATCGAGAACGAGCATCCGCAGCAGGTCGTCGTCATCCCGCAATCGGCGGTGCAGATGGACCAGGCCGGCGCCTTCGTCCTGGTGGTGGATGCCGCGAACAAGGTGGAGCAGCGCCGGGTCAAGCTCGGCCGCGGCCCCGCGGGCCAGTCCGTGGTGGAAGCCGGAATCGAGCCCGGCACGCTGGTGATCACCGAGGGCGCGCAGCGC
>DASQVL010000002.1:0-7459 GCA_035640795.1 Crenalkalicoccus sp.
GCAGCGGCGCCTCCGGCGCCACGCCATTGCCCAGCGCCGGCGAGATCAGCGCGACCGCCGCCATGCGGTCCGGCCAGCCGGCCGCGAAGCGCGCGGCGAAGAGCGCGCCGAGCGAATGGCCGACCAGGATGGCGCGCGGGATGCCGAGCGCCTCCAGCAACCCGGCCAGCTTCGTGGCATAGGCCTGGGGCGTCGGCGCGGCCTCCGCCAGCGCGTCCGATCCGCCATAGCCAGGCGCGTCCCAGGCGATGACGGCGCGCGCGGGATCCAGCAGGCGGAGCAGGGGCGACCAGCTCTCCGCATCGCTGCCGATGCCGTGCAGCAGCACGAAGGGCGGCGCGGCACCCGGCCGGCGCAGCAGGGAGAGACCCGCGATGCGTTCGCGTGCGGTGGTGCTCATGTGAAGTCGAACCCCGCATTGACCGGCAGCGCCTGGCCCGTGCGGGCGAGGGCCGGCGGCGTGAGGTGGAAGGCGATCTTGCCCGCGATGTCCTGCGCGACGCGGAAGGAGAGCCGCCCGATGGCGGTGACCGGGGGCGCGCCGGCGCCGCGGCCGGGGAAGCGGCGCCCGGGCAAGCGGCGGCTGGGGCGATCGGGCTCGAGCACCGCACTGGCCGGCATGGGCCCTCCCTCCCGGCGGAAACGCGGGAGCGGTTCAGATATGAAACCCGGCGTTCAGACTTGACAACGGTGCCCCTCACCAGACTTGAGAACACTGACCCCCACTCGGCCCAAGCGCTTCCGCGGCTCGCCCGGGCGTGCGGATGACAGCGCGCCGGGCCTCGGCTACACGCGGCGGAGCCGGCCGGATTGCGAAGGAGACGCCCGATGCAGCTCACGCCGAAGGTGCGCGAGATCCTCTCCTGGTATGAGAGCGACAACCCCGGGACGAAGGCGAACCTCTCCCGCATCCTCATGGAGGGGAAGCTCGGCGGCACCGGGCGGATGGTGATCCTGCCGGTGGACCAGGGCTTCGAGCACGGGCCGGCGCGGTCCTTCGCGCCCAACCCGGCGGCCTACGACCCGCGCTACCATTTCGAGCTGGCAATCGAGGCGGGGCTCAACGCCTATGCCGCGCCGCTCGGCATGATCGAGGCGGGGGCGGCGAGCTATGCCGGCGCCATCCCGACCATCCTGAAGGTCAACAGCTCGAACAGCCTCGCCACCAGCAAGGACCAGGCGGTGACGGGCAGCGTCTCCGACGCGTTGCGCCTGGGCTGCTCGGCGATCGGCTTCACCATCTACCCGGGCTCCGAGGAGCAGTTCAAGTTGATGGAGGAGCTGCGCGAGCTGGCCGAGGAGGCGAAGGCGGCGGGCCTCGCCGTGGTGGTGTGGAGTTACCCGCGCGGCGGCATCCTCGACAAGACCGCGGAGACCGCGCTCGACATCTGCGCCTATGCCGCGCACATGGCGGCGCTGCTGGGCGCGCACATCATCAAGGTGAAGCCGCCGACCAGCGCGATCAGCCTCGACGCCGCGAAGAAGACCTACGAGAAGTACCCGGTCGAGGTGAACGACCCGGCGAAGCGGATCGCCCATGTCGTGCAGGCCTGCTTCAACGGCCGTCGCCTGGTGGTGTTCTCGGGCGGCGAGGCGAAGGATGCCGGCGGCATCATGGAGGAGGTGAAGGCGATCCGCGCCGGAGGCGGCAACGGCTCCATCATCGGCCGCAACACCTTCCAGCGGCCGAAGGCGGAGGCGCTGAAGCTGCTCTCGGACGTCATCGCGATCTACCAGGGCTGAGCCCGGCGGCGGGGGCAGGAGGCGGCCGCCGCCTCTCCCGCGCGGGTGGGGCCCCGCGCGCCACGGCCAAGGCCCAGGGCGCATCGGCCCCGGTCGCATCGCCCCGGTCGCCGGCGCCGCCGGACCAGTCATCCGGCCGGACGCGATGGAGGCCGGCGCGGCGATGCCGCCGAAGCCGGCGGGGCTGCTAGAGCAGATCGCCGTAGGGCGGCATCGCCCGGAGGCGTGAATCTGCTCTGCAAACAACGAGATAGAGCATTTGCCGTGAACGCATGTGAACGGAAAATGCTCTAAGCTGGCGCCGATGCCTGAACCTTGCCGCCTCTATCTCATCACCCCGCCCACCCTCCCGGACCCGTCGGGCTTCGCCGCGCAACAATTGGCCCCCGCCCTCGATGCCGGGGACGTCGCCGCCCTGCAGATCCGCCTGAAGGACCTGCCGGAGGACGCGCTCCGCCGCGCCGTGGATGCGCTCCGCCCCGTGGCGCAGTCGCGCGGTGTCGCCGTCCTCCTGAACGACCGCGCCGACCTCGCGGTCGAGACGGGCTGCGACGGCGCGCATCTTGGCCAGCAGGATGGCGACCACGCCGCGGCGCGCCGCCTGCTGGGGCCGGAGCGCACCCTCGGCATCACCTGCCACGCGTCCCGCCACCTTGGCATGGCAGCCGGTGAGATGGGCGCCGACTACGTCGCCTTCGGCGCCTTCTTCCCCACCGCAACGAAGGAGGTGGTGCACCGCGCCGACCCCGAGATCCTGGCATGGTGGTCGGAGCTGTTCGAGCTGCCCTGCGTCGCGATCGGCGGCATCACCGCCGCCAATTGCGCGCCGCTGGTCCGCGCCGGGGCGGATTTCCTGGCCGTGGTCGGCGCCGTCTGGAACCATCCGGAAGGCCCGGCCGCCGGCGTGCGCGCGATGGACGCGGCGATCGCCGCGGCCGCCGATGGATGAGCTCGCCTTCCACCGCGTCCTGTATCGCCCCGGCACGCTGGTGGATGTGGGCGCGCATGACGGCGCCTTCACCCTGCCCTTCGCCGCGCTGCCCGGAGCCCGCGTCCTCGCCTTCGAGCCACTGCCCGCGGCCTTCGCGCGCCTCTCCGCTGCCACCGCCGGCCTGCCCGATGTGACGCTGCGCGCCGAGGCGCTGGGCGATGCGGAGGGCGAGGCGACCCTCGCCCTCCCCGTGCTGGACGGCGTGCCGCAGGAGCAATGGGCCTCCACCGCCAAGGCCTATGCCGGGCGCGATCCGCGGGTCGCGGAGGCGCGCCTGACCGTGACGCTGCGCACCCTCGATGGCTTCGGCCTGACCGATGCCACCGCCATCAAGCTGGACGCCGAGGGCGCGGAATACGCCATCCTCCGCGGCGCGCGGGAGACGCTGCTGCGCTGCCGCCCCATCCTCTCCGTGGAGATCGAGGAGCGGCACCGGGAGGGCGCGACCTGGGCCGTCCCCGCCTTCCTCGACGCGCTGGGCTATGATGCCTTCTACGAGTTCTGGGGCGAGTGGCGCCCGATGGCGGGCTTCGACCGTGCCGCGATGCACCGCGCCAGCCCCAACCCGGCCGAGTTCGCCGTCTCCGACCCCTATGTCTTCGCCTTCTACTTCCTGCCGCGGGAACACGCGGAGACCATGCTCGCGAGGCTGCGCGCGGCGGAGGACGCGGCGCGGCGCTGAGCTGCGCATCCCCGGGCGCCGAAGACCGTTCAGTCGGCAGCAACCGGGAGATCGCCATGGCGGATACCGCCCGCATGGCCAGTGCCATCCACGACCACATGCCGGTCATCGGCAGCGATGGCCGCCACCTCGGCGTGGTGGACCGGGTCGAGGGCCGCTACCTCAAGCTCACCGCCAGCGACCCGGCGGCTGGCGGCGTGCATCGCTTCCTGCCGGTCTCGACCGTCGCCGTGGTAGAGGGCGGCCTGGTCCGCCTCGGCGTGCCGGCGGCGCAGGCTGGGGAGGCCTGCCTCAACGCCGGGGAGATGGAGCAGCGCCTGGCCCTCGACCCCGATGCCCGGGCCGCCTTCGGCCGGCCGGACGATGACAGCCGGCATGGCAGCCGCGCCCATGCCCATGGCGGGCCGAAGGGCCAGCGGGACCATGGCCAGAGCGGCCAGGCGCCGGGGCCGCCCGGCCAGACCTCCTTCGGCGTGGACCGCCGCATGTAGCGGCGGGTGACGCCGCCGCCGGGGCTGGAGGCCGCTTCCCCCATCATCGTCGTGCTTTCGGTGGCCTGCGCCGCGCCTGTGGCGCTCGACCTGACCCGCCGGCTGCCGGCGGCCTGACGGCCATGCCGGCGCCGCGCTTGTGGTGGGCAACGTCCCGCGCGAGCATCGCGGGATGAATGCGCTCACGCTCGCCGGCTTCGCCGGCACCCTCGCCCGCCTGCTGCGCCGCATGCCCGCCCTCGCCGCCCGATGAGCGGCGCGACCGACCCCGCCCTCCTCTCCGCCGAGGAGCTGCTCGCCCTCTATGCCCGGCGCGCGCTCAGCCCGGTGGAGGCGCTGCAGGCGGTGCTGGAGCGCGTGGCGCGGCTGAACCCCTGGGTCAACGCCTTCGCCTGCATGGATCCTCGCGCGCTGGCCGCCGCCGGGGAGAGCGAGGCGCGCTGGCTGGCCGGCCGCCCGATCGGGCCGCTGGACGGTGTCCCCGCCACGGTGAAGGACCTGCTCAACCTGGCCGGCTTCCCGACGCGCCGCGGCAGCCGCACCACGCAAGCGACGCCGGCGACCGAGGACGCGCCCGCCGCCCTCGCCCTGAAATCGGCCGGCGCCGTCATCCTCGGCAAGACCACCACCACGGAGTTCGGCTGGAAGTCGCCGGGCGACAGCCCGCTCACCGGCATCACGCGCAACCCCTGGGACCGCGCGCGCACGCCGGGCGGCTCCTCCTCGGGCGCCGGGGCGGCCGCGGCCGCGGGGTTCGGGCCGCTGCACATCGGCACGGATGCGGGAGGCTCAATCCGCATCCCCGCCGCCTTCTGCGGCCTGGTCGGCGTGAAGCCCTCCTTCGGCCGGGTGCCGCAATGGCCGCTCGGCGCCTTCGCTGGCGTCGCCGTGGCGGGGCCGATGACGCGCACGGTGCGCGATGCGGCGCTCATGCTCTCCGTGCTGGCGCAGCCCGATCTCCGCGATCCCTCCGCATTGGTCGAGCCGCCGCGCGACTGGCGGCAGGGCATCGAGGCGGGGGTCGCCGGCCTGCGCGTCGCTCTCGTCCGCCGCCTCGGCTTCGACCCGCCGCTGGATGCCGAGGGCGAGGCGGCGCTCGCCGCCGCCGCGCGCATGCTGGAGGCGGCCGGCGCAATCGTCGAGGAGGCCGATCCCGGCCTGCCCGATACGCGCGCCATCTTCGGCCGTGTCTGGGGCGTGGCCCTCGCCCGCCTGGTCACGCAGACCCCGGCGGAGCAGCGCCCGCTGCTCGACCGGGGCCTGGAGGAGGTGGCGGAGCGGGAGGGCGGCATGTCCGCCGTGGACTATCTGGGCGCCGAGGCGCTGCGGCTGGAGGCCGCGCACAGCATGGCCCGCTTCCACCAGCGCCACGACCTGGTGCTGACCGCGGCGACGCCGACCGCCGCCTTCGCCGCGGACCAGCCCACCACGCGTCCCACCGAGGCGCTGTGGCGCGACTGGGCGCCCTGGACCTTCGCCTTCAACCTGACGCGCCAGCCCGCCATCAGCGTGCCTGTCGGCCTGGACGCGGCGGGGATGCCGCGCGCCGTGCAGGTGGCGGCGGCGCTCTATCGCGACGACCTCGCCTTCCGCGCGGCGCGGGTGCTGGAGCAGGCGGCGGCGCTGCCGGCCGCCGCGCCGGTGTAGCGCATCATGGAGGAGGCCGAGCTGCGCGCGCGCATCGCGCAGTACCGCTGGTTCCATTCCATGGAGCTGCGGCCGGGAGTCTGGACCTCAGGCCCGAAGACGCCGGAGATCCTGGCGGCGGAGGCCGCGGCGGTGTTCGGCCCGCTCGACCTGACCGGCCGCAGCCTGGTGGATGTCGGCGCCTGGAACGGCTTCTTCAGCCTGCAGGCGAAGCGGCGCGGCGCGGCGCGCGTGCTGGCCACCGACAGCTTCACCTGGCAGCACCCGGACTACCGGGGGCGGGAGACACTGACCCTCGCCGCGGAGGCGCTGGGCCTGGAGATCGAGACGCGGGAAGTGGAGATCGCGGCGCTCGGCCCGGAGGTCGGGGTGTTCGACGTCGCCCTCTTCCTCGGCGTCTTCTACCACCTGCAGGATCCGCTGCCGGTGCTCGGCGCGCTCAGGCGCATGATTCGGGGCGCGCTGGTGGTGGAGACGCACCAGGACGCACTCGATCTCGACCGGCCGGCGATGATCCACTATCCGGGCGCCGAGCTCGGCGGCGACCCGACCAATTGGTGGGGCCCGAACCCGGCGCTGATGCAGGCGCTGCTCACCGCCGCCGGCTTCACGCGCGTGCTCTACCGGGACCACCCGATGGCCGGGCCCGGCGGGCCCTGGCCGCTGCGGGTGCGGGGCCTCTACTGCGCCATCGCCGAGGAAGCGGCGGCGCCGCTGGCCGCGGGTGGGCTGGCGGAATGGACGGATCTGGGCGAGGCCGCGAACCGGGCCGCGCTGGTGCTGCCGGCGCGGGCGCCGCTCGGCAGGCCGGGGCCGTGACCGGGGCAGGCGCGCTGGCCCGATCCGCCGCCGGCTGATACCGGAAGCGGTCCAGGGGGGAGGCAACGGATGCAGCGGCGACTTCTATGCGCGGGGCTCGGCGGGCTGCTGCTCGGCGCCGGCGCGGCGCGGGCGGAGGAGGCGGGCGGCTATCCCTCCCGCGGCGTCGCCATGGTGGTTGCCTTCCCGCCCGGCGGCCAGGCCGATGTGGTGGCGCGTCCGGTGGCCGCTGCGCTGGAGCGGCTGTGGCGCCAGCCCGTGCCGGTGGTGAATCGCCCCGGTGCCTCCGGCGAGATCGGCAATGCCGCCGTCGCCCGCGCGGTGCCGGATGGGTACACGCTGCTGATGGCGCTCTCCTCCCTCGCCATCCTGCCGGAGGCGGCGCGGCTGTTCGGCCGGCCGCCGGCCTATGAGGTGGAGCAGCTTGCGCCGGTCGCCCTCTTCACCGCCGATCCGACGTTGCTGGTGGTGCCCGCCGCCTCGCCCTGGACGACGCTGGAGGCGTTCCTGGCCGATGCCCGGGCGCGGCCGGGCGCGATCTCCTACTCCTCGGCCGGCAACTACTCGGCGCTGCACGTGCCGATGGCGATGCTCGCCGCGGCGGCCGGGCTCAACCTGCTGCACGTGCCCTTCCAGGGCGGCGGGCCGGCGATGACAGCGCTGCTCTCGGGCCAGGTGCAGGCGCTCGCCTCCGGCCCCGGGCCGGCGACGCCGCATCTGCGGGAGGGCAAGCTGCGCGCGCTCGCCTGCTGGGGTGCGGAGCGGCTGAAGGGCTTCGAGGAGGTGCCGACGCTGATCGAGAAGGGCTACCCGGAGGTGGAGTTCTACATCTGGGCGGGCGTCTTCGCGCCGGCGGCGACGCCGGCGCCGGTGCTTGATGCGCTGCGGGCGGCGCTGCGCGCGGTGGCGGCGGATCCGGAGCTCAGCCGGGCGCTGGCGGCGTCCGGCAATACGCTGGACTACCGGGATGGCGAGGCCTTCGAGCGGTTCTTCCGGGCGGACAGCGCGCGTCTGGTGCGGGCGGTGCGGCGGATCGGGAAGGTGGAGTAAAACGGGTCGCCGGGAGTCTTCCAGCCGGACCGGGCA
>DASQVL010000003.1:0-2442 GCA_035640795.1 Crenalkalicoccus sp.
CGCGCCGCGCTCTGCCTTTCCTGTTGCGGCTGGAAGCGCTGGCGCCGACGCCCGCGGAGAAGCTGCTGGTGGCGCGCCTGGCGCTGCGCCTCGGCCGGCCGGACCAGGCGGTCTGGGTGGTCCGGCGCGCCGGCGCGACCGGGCTGATGGCGCCCGCCGAGGGCTGGCCGACGCCCTGGCCCGCCCCGGGCGGGAACGTGGAGCCGGCGCTGGTCCACGCCATCGCCCGGCAGGAGAGCAATTTCGACCCGGAGGCCGTCTCCTCCTCGAACGCCCGCGGGCTGATGCAGCTGCTGCCCTCCACGGCGCAGCAGGTGGCGAAGCGGCTCGGCGCCCGGCACACGGTGCTGCTGCTGACCGCCGACCCGGCGCACAACCTCCGCCTCGGTGCCGCCTATCTCGAGGAATTGCTGGCGCGCTATGGCGGCGCGCTGCCGCTCGCCATCGCTGCCTACAATGCCGGGCCGGCGCGGGTGGATGAATGGCTCGGCACCTATGGTGACCCGCGCGCCGGCTTCACCCCGATGCTGGACTGGATGGAGCAGATCCCCTTCTCCGAGACCCGCAATTACGTCCAGCGCGTGCTGGAGAACCTCGCCATCTACCGGGCGCGCGATGCCGAGTCGCGCTCGGCGGAACACCCGATGACGCGCTGGCTGCGCGCGTGACGCCGCGCCGCCGCGCCGTGCGCGCCCGCGACGGGCTGCGCCTCTCCGCCCTCGACTGGCCGGGGGCGGAGGAGCGGACGCCACTGCTCTGCCTGCCGGGGATCGCGCGCAACGCGCTCGATTTCGTGTCGGTCGCGGCGCGGCATGCCGGCACGCGCCGCGTCGTGGCGCTGGACTATGCCGGCCATGGCGCGAGCGAGCGCCCCACCGACCCGGCGCGCTATTCCGTCGACATCGCCATCCGCGACCTGCTGGACGCGATGGCGGCGCTGCACCTGCACCGCGTCGTCCTCCTCGGCACCAGCTTCGGCGCGATGATGGCGATGGCGCTCGGCATCATGCGGCCCTGCTGCCTGGCGGCGGTCGCGATGAACGATGCGGGGCCGCGGCTCGAGCCGGTGGGCCTCGACTTCGTGCGGGAGGTGATCGGCCAGGACCCCGCCTTCCCGAGCCTGGAGGCGGCGGTGGCCTTCCTGCGCCGGCGCCTGCCGCCACTCGGCCTGCGGGAGGAGGACTGGCCGGGCCTCGCCGAAAGCACCTATGTGCAGGGCGAGGATGGCCATTGGCACCCACGCTGGGACCCACGCATCGTCCGCGTCATGGATGGCGGGGCGGACGGGCCGGCGCCCAACCTCTGGCCCGCCTTCCGGGCGTTGGATCACCTGCCGCTGCTGCTGTTCTGGGGGCAGGAGAGCGCCGTGCTCTCGGCCGATACGGTGACGCGGATGCGGCGGGAGCGGCCGGACATGGCGGTGGTCTCCCTGCCCGGGATCGGCCATGCGCCCAGCCTGCGGGAGCCGGCCTCGGTGGCGGCGCTGGACGCCTTTCTGGACCGGGTGCCCTGAAGGCCGGGGCTTCCCGCCCCCGCCGCGCCGCCGCACTCTCCACCACCGGGCCGCTTCATCCGGCCCGGGAGGGAGAGGAGAATGGCCGCGAGCGATCAGCCCGGCACCCTGTCCGCGCCCGCCGGCACCGGCCTCACCGCCTGGTACAGGGAGCTCGGCCCGCCGGAGCGGCGGACCCTGCAGGCCTGCATCGGCGGCTGGGCGCTGGATGCCATGGACGTCCAGCTCTACAGCTTCGTCATCCCGACCCTGATCGCGCTCTGGCACATTGATCGCAGCCAGGCGGGGCTGCTGGGAACGACGGCGCTGCTCACCTCGGCGATCGGCGGCTGGCTTGCGGGCTTCCTCGCGGATCGCTGGGGGCGGGTGCGGACCCTGCAGGTCACCATCCTCTGGTTCGCGGGCTTCACCTTCCTCTCGGGGCTCGCGCAGAGCTTCGAGCAGCTCTTCCTGGCGCGCACGCTGATGGGCTTCGGCTTCGGCGGCGAATGGGCGGCGGGCGCGGTGCTGCTGGGCGAGACGATCCGGCCGGAGCATCGCGGCAAGGCGCTGGGGACCATGCAGTCCGGCTGGGCCATTGGCTGGGGCGCGGCGGCGATCCTCTACACCCTGTTCTTTTCCGTTCTTCCGCCGGAGACGGCCTGGCGCGTGCTGTTCTTCGTGGGCATCGCGCCGGCGCTGCTGGTGTTCTTCCTGCGCCGCTTCGTGGAGGAGCCGGAGGTCTATCGCGAGAGCCAGGCGCGCATCGCGGCGAGTGGCGATCGCCCGGCCTTCACCGAGATCTTCCGCGGGCCGTTGCTCCGCATCACGGTGCTCGGCGCGCTGATGGGAACCGGGGCGCAGGGCGGCTACTACGCCATCACCACCTGGCTGCCGACCTTCCTGCGGACGGAGCGGCAGCTTTCGGTGCTGAACACCGGCGGGTATCT
>DASQVL010000004.1:0-3558 GCA_035640795.1 Crenalkalicoccus sp.
AGCAATTCGTGGTGGAGAACCGCAGCGGCTCCGGCGGCAATGTCGGCACGGACGCCATCGCGAAGTCCCGCGCCGATGGCTACACCATCGGCCTCGGCAGCGTCTCCTCCCTCGCCATCGCGCCGACGCTCTACGCCAGCCTGCCCTTCGACGTGGCGCGCGACTTCACCTGGCTCGGCGGCATCTGGCAGCTGCCCAACATGCTGGTCGTGAACAACGACGTCCCCGCGCGCAGCGTGCCCGAGCTGATCGCGCTGCTGAAGGCGAACCCCGGCAAATACACCTTCGCCTCCTCCGGCGCCGGCACCACCGTGCATCTCTCGGGCGAGATGCTGAAGACCATGGCGGGCGTGGATGTGGTGCACGTCCCCTATCGCGGCGGCGCGCCGGCGCATGTGGACCTGCTCGGCGGCCGCGTGCACATGATCTTCGACAACATCCCGCAGGCCCTGGCCGAGGCGCGCGAGGGCAAGGTCCGCGCGCTGGCGGTCACCGGCACCGAGCGCAGCCCGGCGGCCCCGGAACTGCCGACCATGGCGGAGTTCTACCCGGAATTCGTCATCACCTCCTGGGGCAGCGCCGTCGCCCCCGCCGGCGTGCCGCGGGAGATGGTGGAGCGCGTCTCCGCCCTCTCCCGGAAGGCGCTGCAGAGCCCCGAGCTGATCGCCCGCTTCCAGGAGAACGGCGCGACGCCCTGGTGGACCACGCCTGAGGCGTTCGGCCGCTTCCGCGCGGAGCAGCAGGCGTTCTTCGCGCCGCTGATCCGTGCCTCCGGCGCGCGCGTCGAATAGCGCCGGCCGCTGGGCTACGCTCCCCCGGGCCGGCGGCAGACCGGCAGGGAGGGACAGCATGGGAAGCAGCACGGGCGCGCCGACGCGGCGTGCCGTCCTGGCGCTGGCGCTCGCCGCCCCGCAGGTGGCCGGCGCCGCGGCGGAGGGGGCGGACTGGCCGAGCCAGCCGGTCCGCTACATCAACCCCTATCCGGCGGGCGGGCCGACCGACACGCTTTCCCGCATCTGGTGCGCGCGGATGGGCGAGATCGCCGGCCAGCCCTTCGTCGTGGAGAATCGCGGCGGTTCCGGCGGCAATGTCGGCGCGGATGCGATCGCGAAGGCGCGGCCGGATGGCTACACGATCGGCCTCGGCGGCATCGCCTCCCACGCCATCGCGCCCGCGCTCTACCCGAGCCTGCCCTTCGACCCGGCGCGCGACTTCACCCATGTCTCCGGGCTCTGGCAGCTGCCGAACATGCTGGTGGTAAACCTCGAACTGCCGGTGCGGAGCGTGCCGGAGCTGATTGCGCTGCTGAAGGCGAATCCGGGCCGGTATTCCTACGGCTCGGCCGGGCCGGGGACGACCATCCACCTGGCCGGTGCGATGTTCGCGCAGATGGCGGGGGTGGAGATCGTGCACGTGCCCTATCGCGGCACCGGCCCCGCGATGCTCGACCTGCTCGCCGGACGCATCCACATGATCTTCGACAACATCCCGGGCGGCATCGCCCAGGCGCGGCAGGGGAAGGCGCGCGGCCTCGCCACCACCGGGGCGCAGCGCAGCCCGGTCGCGCCGGACCTGCCGACCATGGGCGAGATCCTGCCGGGCTTCGAGATGGTCTCCTGGACCACGGTCTGCGGCCCGGCCGGCCTGCCGGCCGCCATGGTCGGGCGGCTTTCGGCCATGGCGCGGCAGGCGCTGGAGAGCCCGCAGCTGCGGGCGGCCTATCTGGACCTGGGGGCGACGCCCTGGTGGACGACGCCGGAGGATGCGGCGGCGTGGCGCGCGGCGCAGGAGGCGAAATTGCGGCCCCTGGTTCTCGCATCCGGCGCACGGCCGGATTGAGGGTGGGGTTCGGGAGTCCCCCGAGGGGACCTTCCCTGCCTCCGCCGGGGGCCATCTGACGGCCGGACCCCCCGCTTCTGCTTGTGCCGCCCACTCCCCGCACCCCACACTTAGCCGATGGCCGCCCCGCGCCCCCTCGCTGCCGATCCCGATCCGAGCTTCGCCGAACTGATCGCCGGCCGCCCCCACCTCTCCCTCCATGCCCTCGACGGCCTCACCGTCGAGGACGTCCCGCTCGCCCGCATCGCCGCCGAACTGGGCACGCCCGTCTGGGTCTATTCCGCCGCCGCGCTGCGCCGGCGCGCCCGGGCGCTGGCCGCCGCCATGGCCGGCGCGGGGCTCGACGCCTCACTGCACTTCGCCGTGAAGGCGAACGGCAATCTCGCCGTGCTGCGCCTGCTCGCGGCCGAAGGCCTTGGCGCCGACATCGTCTCGTCGGGCGAGCTGCTGGCCGCGCGGCGCGCCGGCATCGCGCCGGAGCGCATCGTCTTCTCCGGCGTCGGCAAGACCACGGCCGAGATCCGCCTGGCCCTCGAAGCCGGCATCCTCCAGCTCAACGCCGAGAGCGCGGCGGAGGTCGAGTGCATCGCGGCCATCGCCGCCGCGACCGGCCGCCCCGCCCACGTCGCGCTCCGCATCAACCCGGAGGTGGATGCGGCGACGCACAGCAAGATCTCGACCGGAAGGCGGGAGGACAAGTTCGGCATCCCCTGGACGGAGGCCGCTTCGCTCTACGCCCGCCTCGCCGGCCTGCCGGGGCTGCTTCCGGCCGGGCTTGCCGTCCATATCGGCAGCCAGATCACCGCCGGCATGGCGCCCTACCGTGCCGCCTTCGGCCGGATGGCGGAACTCGCCCGCGCCTTGCTGGCGCAGGGCCTCCCCGTGCCGCGGCTCGATTGCGGAGGCGGCCTCGGCATTCCCTACCGGGACGAAGCGGCGCCGCTGCCGGAAGCGCTGGCCGGCGCCATCGCCGCGACGCTCGGCCCGTTGCGGCTTCCGGTGATGCTGGAACCCGGGCGCTGGATCGCCGGGCCCGCCGGGCTGCTGCTCGCTTCCGTCACCCTCCGGAAGCAGGGTGCCGCCCGGCGCTTCCTGGTGCTGGACGCCGGGGAGAACGACCTGCTGCGCCCGGCCATGTACGAGGCCTGGCACGGCATCCTGCCGGTCGCCGCCACCGACCATCTGGCGCCGCTCGCCCCCGCCGACGTGGTCGGCCCCGTCTGCGAGAGCGGCGACACCTTCACCCGCGACCGGGCGTTGCCCAATCTCCAGGCGGGCGCGCTGGTCGCGCTCCTCGATACCGGAGCCTACGGGTCCTCGATGAGCAGCACCTACAACATGCGTCCCCTGGCACCGGAGGTGCTGGTGGAGGGCGCCGGCTACCGGGTGGTGCGCCGCCGCCAGCCGCCGGAAGCGCTGTTCGCCGGCCAGGAGGATGCGGCATGACCCCGCCCGCCGAACGCCTGCGCGCGGTACTCGCCCGCCGCCGCCTGCTGGCCCGCCTCGCGCTGGGGTGGGAGGGCGCTTGGCCGCGCCTCTGGCCGGTGCTCGGCGTGCTTGGCCTGTTCCTGCTGCTCGCCCTGCTCGATCTGCCGCCGCGCCTGCCGGGGCCCTGGCACCTGGCGCTGCTGCTGGCCTTCGCCGCCGCGATCGGCTGGCTCGGCTGGCGCGGCTTCCGCGGCTGGCGCCTGCCTGGGGAGGCGGCGGCGGAGCGGCGGC
>DASQVL010000005.1:0-9125 GCA_035640795.1 Crenalkalicoccus sp.
CGACCTCGAGCAGGCGAAGGCCCTGTTCAAGGATCTCGAGGCCGAGGTCGTCCGCAACGCCATCCTCGACACCGGCATCCGCATCGACGGCCGCGACACGAAGACGATCCGCCCGATCGTCGCCGAGGTCGGCGTGCTGCCGCGCGCGCATGGCTCGGCGCTGTTCACCCGCGGCGAGACCCAGGCCCTCTGCGTCGCCACGCTGGGCACCGGGCAGGATGAGCAGATCATCGACGCGCTGCCGGGCGAGTACCGCGAGCACTTCATGCTGCACTACAACTTCCCGCCCTACTCGGTGAACGAGACGGGCCGGATGGGCAGCCCGGGGCGGCGCGAGATCGGCCATGGCAAGCTCGCCTGGCGCGCCATCCACCCGCTGCTGCCGGAGAAGGACAAGTTCCCCTACACGCTCCGCGTGGTCTCCGAGATCACGGAATCGAACGGCTCCTCCTCCATGGCCACCGTCTGCGGCGCCTCGCTCGCGCTGATGGATGCGGGCGTGCCGCTGAAGCATCCCTGCGCCGGCATCGCCATGGGACTGATCAAGGAGGATACCCGCTTCGCGGTGCTCTCCGACATCCTGGGCGATGAGGACCACCTGGGCGACATGGACTTCAAGGTCGCCGGGACCGAGGCGGGCGTGACCGCCCTGCAGATGGACATCAAGATCACCTCCATCACGCCGGAGATCATGCGCATCGCGCTCGGCCAGGCGCGCGACGGGCGGCTGCACATCCTGGGCGAGATGTCGAAGGGCCTCTCCGGCGCGCGGACTGATGTCGCCGCGACCGCGCCGCGCATCACGGTGATCAACGTGCCCAAGGAGAAGATCCGCGACGTCATCGGCTCCGGCGGCAAGGTGATCCGCGAGATCACCGAGCAGACCGGCACCAAGGTGGACATCGAGGACGACGGCACGATCAAGATCGCCGCCACCAGCACCGAGCAGGCGCAGAAGGCGATCGACTGGATCCAGGGCATCGTGGCCGAGCCGGAGATCGGCAAGGTCTACAACGGCAAGGTCGTGAAGACGGCGGATTTCGGCGCCTTCGTGAACTTCCTCGGCGCCCGCGACGGCCTGGTGCACATCTCGGAGCTGACCAATGACCGCGTCGGCAGGACGACCGACGTGGTCAGCGTGGGCGACCCGGTGAAGGTGAAGGTCATCGGCTTCGACGAGCGCGGCAAGGTGAAGCTGTCCATGCGCGTCGTGGACCAGGCGACCGGCGCCGACATCACCGAGCAGGTGGGCGCCCGCCGGCCGCGGCCGGAAGGCGCCGGCGAGAGCGGCGACCGGCGGGAGCGGCGGGACCGCCGCGACCGCGGCTCCGAAGCGGCAGAGTAACGGTCGCGGGCGGGCCCTTTCCGCCAGGACCCGCCTGTGCCACCTCATGGCGGGAGAACGCCTTGGGAAGCCGCGCGTGAAGCCGATCAACGCCATCCGCATGGGGGGTGTCGAGGTCCTGCCGCTCGTGGAGGGCGGCAAGGGCATCAGCGTCTCCAACGGCACCTCCTGCGGCGCCTGGGCCGCCTCGGGCGGCGTCGGCACCTTCTCGGCCGTCAATGCCGACAGCTACGACGAGCAGGGCCACCGCATCCCGCAGACCTATCACGGCCGCACCCGGCGGGAGCGGCATGACGAGCTCGTCGCCTATGGCATCGCCGGCGGCATCGCCCAGGCGCGCGAGGCCTGGGAGCGCGCCGAGGGCTGCGGGCGCATCCACGCCAACATCCTATGGGAGATGGGCGGCGCGGAGCGCGTGATCCGCGGCGTGCTGGAGAAGACGCGCGGCATCATCCACGGCATCACCTGCGGTGCCGGCATGCCCTACCGGCTCTCGGAGATCGCGCGGGACTTCGGCGTCTTCTACTACCCGATCGTCTCCTCGGCGCGCGCCTTCAACGCGCTCTGGCGCCGGTCCTACCACAAGGCGCGCGACCTGCTGGGCGGCGTCGTCTACGAGGATCCCTGGCTCGCCGGCGGGCATAACGGGCTTTCGAACAGCGAAGACCCGAAGCGGCCGGAGCCGCCCTTCCCGCGCGTCCTCAAGCTGCGCGAGCAGATGCGCGAGTTCGGCCTTGGCAACGTGCCGATCATCATGGCCGGTGGCGTCTGGTGGCTGGAGGAGTGGGAGGACTGGATCGACAACCCCGACCTCGGCCCCGTCGCCTTCCAGTTCGGCACGCGCCCGCTGCTGACGAAGGAGAGCCCGATCCCCGAGGGGTGGAAGGAGAAGCTGCTGACCCTGCAGCCGGGCGATGTCTCCCTGCAGCCCTTCTCGCCCACCGGCTTCTACTCGAGCGCCGTGCGCAACGCCTTCCTGCGCGAGCTCGAGGAGCGGAACGAGCGCCAGGTGGCCTATGCGGCGGAGCCGGTCGGCGACCACGTGGCGGAATACGGCGTCGGCCCGCGCAAGCGGAAGGTCTGGCTGACGCCGCACGACCTGGAGCGCGTGCGGGCGTGGGAGGCGCAGGGCTTCACCGAGGCGATGCGCACGCCGGACAACACGCTGGTCTTCGTGACGCCGGAGAAGGCGCAGGAGATCGTCGGCGATCAGATCGCCTGCATGGGCTGCCTGTCCGCCTGCCGCTTCTCCAACTGGGCGCAGCACGAGCCGGACTACAGCACGGGCAAGAAGGCCGACCCGCGCAGCTTCTGCATCCAGAAGACGCTGCAGGACATCAGCCATGACGGCGGGCTGGAGCGGAACCTGATGTTTGCCGGCCACAACGCCTACCGCTTCGGGCAGGACCCGTTCTATTCGAACGGCTTCATCCCGACGGTGAAGGAGCTGGTGGCGCGGATCCTGACGGGGCGCTGAGCGCCTCGGCGGGCGGGCCGGGCACGTTCCCTGCCTCCCCCACGCTACCGGATGAACGCCCACCGGCTGTAGAAGGCCCGCTTGAACGAGCCGGCGATCACCCCGGTCGCCCGCACCGCCACCGCGAACACCCAGGGCGCCCGGTTCGGCCGCACGATGTCCATGAACAGGCACAGCCGCATGCTGTCCGCCGCATTGGTGGACTGGTGCAGAAAGGTGTCGTCGAAGATGAACAGCGGGTCGTCCCGCCAGAAATGCGTCACCCCGTCCACCTCGATATGGGAATCGCTGTCCGGCGCCGGCGCCAGGTTGCAGAGCACGCGGAAGGTCAGCCGCAGCGGCCCGAAATGGCGGGACGTGCTCTCCCGCCCGCTGAAGGCGGAAACGGCGACGGTCTTCACCTGCCGGAACTCCCGCTCGAACTCCGGAATGCGCAGCGCGGTCGGCTGCGTCCTGCCGTACCAGCGGAAGGTGAGCATGCTGCGCCGGCTGGCCCCCGCGGTTGCCGCGATATGCGCCTTGATCCGGTCGCCATGCGCCCGGAAGGCGCGGATGCAGTCCTCGACCTCGGCGCGGTGGCCGGGCGGCAGGTCGGCGAGCGCGAAGCGGCCGGGGTTCCGGCGGGCGAGCAGGTCCGCCAGCAGGTTCACCGGGGAGAGCAGCCAGGTCAGCAGCCCGTTCCCCGTGAAGTACTTCTCGTAGAGCTCGGCGCTGCGCTTGCGATGGCGGGAGACGTCGGCGAGGCCGCAGGCGACCAGCGCCAGGGTGGGCAGCGGCGCCAGGTAGCCGGCCACCGCCACCGCCAGGCTAATCCGCCCGATCCGGCGCACCCGGCCGGCATTGCTGCGCTTCGGCTCCGTCGCGACCTGCGCGTCCATCACATTCACCCCTCCGCGCGGCTTGCCACCAGCCTGAGGACGAGGCTAGCAAGAATCTGAGCCCGGCACTCCGCGCAGTGCCAATTCCGGCCCGGCCCCCCCACATGCGCCACAGGCGGCAGGAGCGGCTTCATGCGCGTAGGTGTCCCGAAGGAGGTGAAGATCCACGAATACCGGGTGGGCCTGGTCCCCGCCTCGGTACGGGAGCTGGTGGCGCATGGCCACTCCGTGCTGGTTGAGGCCGGCGCCGGTGCCGGCATCGGCTTCGGCGACGAGGCCTACCGCGCCGCCGGCGCCCGCATAGCCCCGGATGCGACCGCGGTCTTCGCCGAGGCCGAGCTGATCGTGAAGGTGAAGGAGCCGCAGCCTGAGGAATGGGCGCAGCTGCGCCCCGGGCAGGTCCTGTTCACCTACCTGCATCTCGCGCCCGACCCCGCCCAGGCGCAGGGGCTGATGGAGAGCGGCTGCACCGCCATCGCCTATGAGACGGTGACGGACGCCCAGGGCGGCCTGCCGCTGCTGGCGCCGATGAGCGAGGTCGCCGGCCGCATGGCGGTGCAGGTCGGCGCAAGGTGCCTGGAGAAGGGGATGGGCGGCGCCGGCATCCTGCTCGGCGGCGTGCCCGGCGTGCCCGGGGCGCGCGTCACCATCATCGGCGGCGGCATGGTCGGCGCCAACGCCGCCCGCATCGCCCATGGCATGCGCGCCCGCGTCACCGTGCTGGACCGCTCCGCGCGGGTGATGAACGCGCTCGATCAGGAGTTCAACGGCGCGGTGGACACGCTGTTCGCCACCACGGATTCGATCGAGGAGGCGGTGCTGGAAGCCGATCTCGTCATCGGCGCGGTGCTCATCCCCGGCGCCGCCGCGCCCAGGCTCGTCACGCGGGACATGGTCCGCCGCATGCGGCCGGGCAGCGTGCTGGTGGACGTCGCCATAGACCAGGGCGGCTGCTTCGAGACCTCCCGCCCCACCACCCATGCCAGCCCGACCTATGTGGAGGAGGGGGTGGTGCATTACTGCGTGACCAACATGCCGGGGGCGGTCGCCCGCACCTCGGCGGTCGCGCTGAACAACGCGACGCTGCCCTTCACCCTGCAACTGGCGGACCAGGGCTGGCGCGCCGCCTGCGCCACCAACCCGCACCTGGCGCATGGCCTGAACGTCCATGCCGGGCGGATCACCCATCCGGCGGTGGCCGAGGCGCTCGGGCTGCCGCTGCTGCCGCGGGAGCAGGTGCTCGGGTAACGGCGCCCGGCCGTGGCCGGGGGGCATGCGTCCGCCGAATACGATGCATTCGGGGCGCCCCCTGGCTGAAGCACGGCGCCGGCCCATTTATGCTGCACCGCACCACAACCGGAGCGCTGCAGCATGCCGCTCGATTCCAGCGAGACCGATCTCCTGTTCCAGCCCTATGTCCTCGGTCCGCTCACCCTGCCGAACCGCATCGTCATGGCCCCGCTGACGCGGAGCCGCGCGGGCCACACCGGCGTGCCGGGCCCGATGAACGCCGAGTACTACCGCCAGCGCGCCGGCGCCGGCCTCATCATCGGCGAGGCGACGCAGATCTCCGCCCAGGGCCAGGGCTATGCCTTCACCCCCGGCATCCATGGCGATGCGCAGGTGGCGGGCTGGCGGCTGGTCACCGAGGCGGTGCACCAGGCGGGCGGGCGGATCGCGCTGCAGCTCTGGCATGTCGGCCGCATCTCCCACCCCTCCCTGCAGCCGGGCGGCGCCCTGCCGGTCGCGCCCTCCGCCGTCCGGCCGGAGGGCCAGGCCTTCACGGAAAGCGGCTTCCAGCCCTTCGTGACGCCACGGGCGCTGGAGATCGGCGAGATCGCGGGCCTCGTCGAGGACTACCGCCGCGCCGCGCAGAACGCCCGGGCGGCCGGCTTCGACGCGGTGGAGATCCACGGCGCCAATGGCTACCTGATCGACCAGTTCCTGCGTGACGCCACCAACCTGCGGGAGGACCGCTACGGCGGCAGCATCGAGAACCGCGTGCGTTTCCTGGTGGAAGTGATGGGCGCGGTGACCGAGGTGTGGGGCGCCGACCGCGTGGGCCTGCGCATTTCCCCGGTCTCGCCGTTCAATGACATCTCGGACAACCACCCGCAGGCGCTGTTCGAGCGCGTGGCGCAGGAGGCCGGGCGATTCGGCCTGGCCTGGCTGCACGTGGTGGAAGGTGCCACGGGCGACACGCGGGACGCGGCGCCGTTCGATTTCGAGCGGCTGCGTCGCGCCTTCCCCGGCGCCTACATGGCGAATAACGGCTACGACCTGCCGATGGCGATGGCGGCGCTGCGGGAAGGCCGGGCGGACCTGATCGCCTTCGGCCGACCCTTCATCGCGAACCCCGACCTGGTGGAGCGCCTGCGCCGCGGCGCGCCGCTGGCGGTGCCGGACCGCAACACCTTCTATGGCGGCGGGGCGCATGGGTACACGGATTACCCGACGCTGGGGCAGATGGCGCAGGCGGCGGCTGCCGCGGCGGCATCGGCGTAGGTTGCCCTTGGGGGAGGAAGGGAACTTCCTCCCCCAAACCCCCGCCATCCTTCTTCTGGTCCCTTTTCGGTCGCGTGGCTCAATCGGCTCGCGTCAGGCCACGGCCCCGCCTCAGTTCCGCACCCTGAGCAGCGTGAACAGCCCGAAGGGCGGGCACGCCACCACCGCCTCCGCCGCCTCCGGCCGATCCAGCAGATCCGCCACCGCGAAATCCGGATGCCAGCCCAGCAGCCGCGACAGCGGCGCCAGGCTCCGCTCCACCCGCCAGCGCAAACCCCCCGAGGCGGCGAAGTGGTTCACGAACAGCAGCGCGCCGCCCGGCCGCACCACCCGCCGCATCTCCGCCAGCAGCCGCCGCGCATCCGGCACCACCGTCGCGGTGAACATCGCGACCGCGATGTCGAAGCTCGCATCGCGGAAGGCCATCGCCTCCGCGTCCATTTCCAGCAAGCCGGCGACCGTCCCGATGCGCTCCGCCGCCACGCGCTGCCGCGCCCGCGCCAGCATCTCCCGCGACAGGTCGATCCCCACCACCCGCTTCCCCGGCGCGTAGTGCGGCAGGGCGAGGCCGGTGCCGACACCCACTTCAAGCACGTCCCGCCCCGGCAGCGCGTTCACCGCGGCCACGGCACGGCGGCGCCCGGGCGCGGAGACCAGGCCGAAGGCCAGGTCGTAGATGCCCGCCCAGCGGCGATAGGCGCGCCGCACCGCGGCGGCGTCCAGCGCCGCGCGGGCATGGCCGGCGCCGAGGCCGGGGCTGCGGTCCTGCGGCATGCCCGGCCGCTACGCCCGCCGGCCCCGCCTGGCAAGGCGCCGGTCAGCCCGGCAGGAACAGCCAGGTGGGCGTCGCGTTGAACCGCGCGACCGGCGCGTAGCCGAGCGGCGCCAGCACCTCCTCCACCTCCAGGAAGAACGCCGCCGTCGCCGTCTCGACATAGAGGACGGGGCGGCACCGGCCGAAGGTCCGCAGGCCGCCGCGCAGCACCTCGGACTCCATCCCCTCCACATCCACCTTGATGACGGCGGGCGGCGCCTCCAGCCGCTCCGCCAGCGCGTCGAGGGTCGTGACCTCCACCTCGCCCTCCGGCGCCGGCGCCAGCCGCGTCATCCCCGCATTGCCGGGCGGCCCGGGCAGCAACGCCGCACGCCCGGGCGCGGCGCCCAGACCGCAGCGGTGCAGTTCCATCCGGTCGGAGAGACCGTTCAGCGCGAGCGTTGCCGCGCAATGCTCGGCGAGCGCCGGCGCCGGCTCGCAGGCCACCACGCGCGCGCCGCAGACGCCGGCGGCGAACAGCGCGTGGTTGCCGACATTGGCGCCGATGTCGAGGAAGACCGCGCCGGGCGGCAGCCGGCCGCGCAAATCCTCGAGCAGCGCGGCCTCATAGAACCGGCCGGTCGCGGCGATGCTGCGCTGCACATGGTCGCCCGAATCGCGCAGCGGGAAGCGGCCGCGCCAGGCGCCATGCGCGACGGGCACGGTGCGCTCGCCGGCCGTGGCACGCGGCGGCGGCGCGAGGATGTCGAGCAGCGCCGCCACCTGCCGGTCCAGCCCGTAGCGCGCGGCGACCCAGTCGCGCCAGCGATGTGGCCTGGCCACCTCGATCAGCCGCACCGCCTCCTCCGCCGTGCCGAAGCGCACCGCCTCCGGCCAGAACTCGCCGGCGGCGGGGAAATCCAGCACGGCGAGGTCGCAGCCAACCGAGGCGGCCTCGGCGATCGCGTAGCCGAAGCTTTCGTGCAGGCTGGTCGAGAGCAGCACGGCATTCCGCGCGTGCCACTCGGGCATGGCCGATTGCGGCACGCCCTCCTGCACATGGATCGCGCCGGCGACGCCCATGCGGCGGGCGAGGTGGGCGAAGCTCTCCAGCGCCACCGGCTCCGCCCCCCGG
This sequence comes from Crenalkalicoccus sp., assembly GCA_035640795.1. Lineage (GTDB taxonomy): Bacteria > Pseudomonadota > Alphaproteobacteria > Acetobacterales > Acetobacteraceae > DASQVL01. Next base: position 8,095 of record DASQVL010000005.1, read on the forward strand.
GTCGCCATGTGCAGCTGCCAGCGCGGGTCGCGCGCGCGCAGCCGGTAGAGCACCTCGAGCGCCAGGGACGGGTTCTTGCGCAGGTTCAGCCAGCCGCACCAGCCGATGCGGAAGGGGTCGGGCGCCGCGGCGGGGCGGAAGCGCGCGAGGTCGAGGCCGTTATGCACCACGTGCAGCCGCGTGGTGGCCTCGATCGCCGGGGCGACCTCCAGCAGCCGGCGCTTCAGGTCCTCCGCCACCAGGATGGCATCGTCCACCTTGTGCCAGGGCGCGGTCGCGGCATGGTTGGTGTCGAAGGCCTCCACCCGGTGCAGGCGCATCAGCACGCGGCGGCCGCCGAAATCGGTGGCCGCGATCAGCGCCGGGAAGGGCGGCCAGCAGAATTCGAACCAGATTGCGTCGCGCGCCGGCGCATCCGCCCAGGCAAGCGCAGCCTCGAGCGTCGCGGCGTCCCGATGGAGGAACAACCGCGTCTCCGGCCCGCCGGCCTCGGCGAGTGCGGCCGCGAGCTCCTGCACGAAATGGTCGAGCCCGGGCAGCGCCAGCATGGCGAGCCGTGGGCGCCGGGCGGGTGCATCCCCCATGGCGGTGCCTTCCTGGCGACACGCCGAGGCTGGCGGGATCGGGTGAAGGAAGCGTTGACCGCGCGGCGCTGCGCGGACAGCGCCCGACTTATAGCGCCCTGCATAAATCCTGATTTGCAGCCTGCGAAGCAGGCTGAGCGGCCGAATGGCCGCCGCGGCAAATGCCGCGCAGCCAAGCGGCCGGAGGCCGCGCCGGCGACTGAGGGCGTTTGTGTGTCAACACAAACGCACACCGGTCTTAACCGCCGCTTCACCGCTTTGCCCGAGACTGCGCGCGTGGACCCGGACGACCCGGCTCCAGGAGGAAAACCTCGATGCCCCTGAATTCCGTCAACACGAATATCGGCGCGCAGGTCGCGCTGCAGTCGCTCAACAAGACGGCCGATGCGCTGTCGGCCACCCAGAAGCGCATCTCGACCGGCTATCGCGTTGCCGACGCCAAGGATG
>DASQVL010000006.1:0-5767 GCA_035640795.1 Crenalkalicoccus sp.
CGCGACCTCATCCAGATAGGCCGCGAAGCGCTCCTCGCCCGTCCGCAGCCGCCTTGTCCCTCTCTCTGCCATCCCGCATATATGGGACGGTCAAGACAAAATGACACAGTAAGACTAACAGGCTGCTGAAAAAGTCGGACGACTCACCACCAGGGGCCTCCACCCGGGCCGTTGACCACAATCCGTTGTGGCGCGGCCGGGTTCTTCAGCAGCCTGCTAGTGCCCTCAGCCCAGGCGTGCCACGAAGGCACAACGACGCCTTGTTCGAGTACCCGAGCTGCATGCCGGAAACCGATTCAGAAGTCCGTGGGGACCCTCTCGATGGAGCATTGGGAGGGTGATCTCGCCGCGCTTGACCTTACCCCTGAGGAGCACGAATCCGCGCGGGCCAGGATCGCCGAACGGATCGAGGAATGGAGGTCGGAGCGCGCCGCCGACCTTCGCGCTGCCGCGGTGCGGGCCTTGATTGCCCTTGATTGCCTGGGGGGAAGCCCTGATGCGCGAGCTGAGCGATGCCGAGGGGCAACGCGCGCTGCGTGGAGCCGTCGAGGAGGCGCTGCGCTTGGCCAGGATCTTCGCCGCGGATCAGGCCAGCGGCAATCGGGTGGCCGGCCATGGGGAGGAGCCGCCGCAGGCCGACGATCCGGCTGTCGCCTGCGGGTGAAGCCCGCGCACCAGCTCGATGGCGGTTCTCGCGCCACCCCTCGAGGATGGCGACGCACTCCTTCTTGGATGTCCGGCTGTAGCCCGAATTGGCGGCGGGATCCACGAACGCGTCGGGGAAGCCCTCGGGATGCACCATCCACGCCTTCTTGGAGCCGGACCCGGCGCGCCAGATCTCGCCGAGCGCCTCGCCGGCCTCGGCGACCGCACGCCAGCGCGCCTCCTCGGAGAGGAGGTTGCAGCGCTCGTGTCGCAGGGGGATGGGGACCGACGTCGTCACTGTGCGGCGCTCCGGCTCCGGCGTGGAAGGCCACCCAGCGAGCGGCATGACTCGTGACGAGTGCCACCGCCGCTGCAAAGCTTACAGCCCGGACGTGTGCTGCTGGCGAGACCTGGAGATGGACCAAGGGTCGTTGGCAGCAACCGTCGACGGCCAAATAGTTCCGCGCCTGACTGAATTAATGAACAGCACGAGGAGAGGGGACGTGACGTCCGATCCAGTCCGCCTTGCGACCTCGAAGGGCACTCCACGCGAGGTCACCGCAAAGCTCGAGGCGGCTGTCCGGAAGGCGCTGGACGACACTGCCTTCTAAGGCGTTCATGGATCAGCAAGGCTTCGGGATTGCTTCCTGGACGCTGCCGGATTCGAGCGGTTCCTGGGTGAGCAGGACGCGCGCTACCGCGCCTACTTCGGAACCTGAGGAGGCCGTGGCAGGTCTGCTGCGTCTGCCCTGGGGCGGCCCGGCGTGCTGGCTGTAACCCAGGCGAGGCTCCGCAGACCGGGCGGTGGACATCGAAGCGCGGCGGCACGAGTACAGCCGCCGTCGTTCCGAAACGGCCGCAGCGACATCCCGGCAGCGCAGTCGGAAGACGCGCGGGACGGACAGGTGCTGCGACCCACTCCCGTCATCCGTAACTGCCTTGCGGGGTCGAACCCGCCTGCCCATTCTCCCGCCCGGGTGGGGTGTCAAGCAGGGCCATGTCGGGGCAATAAACGGTGCGAGCTTCCGAAAGCCAGGGCAGCCCTGAAGAAGCGAGGCCCACCAGGATACCGGCGGAGCTGTTCGGCGCGCTCCCCGATGGCCGGGCCCCGCTGTACCAGCGCGTGTCCGAGCAGATCCGCCGAATGATCAGCCGCGGCGGGGCTGCGGTCGGCGCGCAGCTGCCCACCGAGGAGGAGCTGGCCCGCCATTTCGGCGTGAGCTCCATCACCGTCCGTTCGGCGCTGAAGGAGTTGCAGGACGGCGGCCTCATCGAACGGCGACAGGGCCGCGGCACCTTCGTCCGGCAGGCCGAGGCCCGCCCCACCGAGTGGGGCCTCGGCAGCGTCGAGGACCTCGTGATGACCGGCCGGATGACGGCGGTGGAGGTGCTGCGCTGCGCTCCGGACCCCGCGCCCAGCTGGGCGCGCGAACTCCTCGGCGAACCGCCGCCCGAGGGCTTCCTGCACGTCCGCATCACGCGCAACCAGCACGGCAAGCCGCTCATGATGACCGACGCCTACTACCCGGCGGCGGTCGGCGCGCGGATGCGCACGCCAGAGCTGGCCCAGCTCTTCGCCCGCAGCCCCCTGCTGATCGAGGTCGTGGAGCGCCTGACGGGCGAGCGCGTGACCGACATGCGGCAGAGCATGACGGCCGGCGTGGCCAGCAAGGACGTCGCACGCACCATCGGCGTGAGGCCCGGCAGCCCGGTGCTGATCGTCACGCGCGTGAACCGCACGCAGGACGGCCGGCTGCTGCAGCTCGCGCGGTCGCACTACCGCACCGACGGCGTCGCCTACTCGATCCATCTCAAGCGGGGCTGACCCCGGGTTCCGCTTGACCCGTCGGCGGGCGCCCCGTAATCCTTATAATGATATAAGGAGGAAGCGCGACGTGGCTGGATCCGACGCCCGGTCAAGCCTCGCGGCAGCCATCGACCACCTGATGACGGTGGATGTCCCGGGACGGGGCTTCGTCGCCGAGGCCTACCGGCTGGCCCGGGCCCGGACGTCCCGGCCGCTGATCGAGGAAGCCGGCGAGCGCCTGCTCACCGCCATGGCGCAGCGCGAGCCGCCCGTCGTCTTCATCGTCACGGGCGCGACGTCGCAGCGCGTCGGCCTTCCCGACCACATCGGCGAGATGGACGGACCGCCTGGCGCCGTCGCGCTGGCGCGCACGCTGGCGCTGGCCTGCAAGGCGGTGCCCGTCCTGCTGACCGACCCGGGCCAGGGCAGCATGATCTCGGCCGCCGCGGCGTCGCTCGGGCTCTACACCCTGCCAGTGGACCAGGTGCGGCAGCAGGCCATGCGCACGACCCACGCGGCCTCCGTCGCCGTGCTCGAGATCTCGGACCGCGACGAGCCCGCGCGGGCCCGGGCCGACGAACTGCTCAGCGCGTTCTCGCCCGCCGCGGCCATCGCCATCGAGAAGGCCGGCAAGAACGAGCGCGGCGTCTTCCACAACAGCCAGAAGGTGGACACCTCGCCCGGCAAGGCGCGCGCCGACGAGCTCTTCGCCGCCTGCCGCGCCGCCGGCGTCCTCACCGTCGGCATCGGCGACGGCGGGAACGAGATCGGCATGGGCGCGATCCGCGCCGATCTCGTGAAGGCCTTCCCCCACATGGGCCGATGCGCCTGCCCCTGCGGCGGCTCGATCCTGGCCGCGCAGGAAACCGACTGCCTGCTGACCGCGACCGTCTCGAACTGGGGGGCCTACGCGCTCGCCGCCTACATCGCCTTCGCGTCGGGGCAGCCCTACGCGGCGCACTCCGCGGCGCGGGAGAGGCGCCTGCTCGAGGGGGCCGCGCGGGCCGGGTACATGCACCTCGACGGCCTGCACGTGCCCGCGGCCGACGGGCTTCCGACGGAGATCCACGAGGCCTTCGTGCGCCTGCTCTCCGCGATGGTCCTCTGGCCGCCGCTGGAGCACGGGCGGCGCGGCTACCTGGGCGACATGCTGCCACCCTGAGCCCTGACGCACACGCACCAAGAGGAGGCGACGATGCTCGACAGACGGAGGCTACTCGCGGCGGCGGGGGGCCTCGCCCTCGCCCCGAGCGCGGCGTCGGCTGGTGCGTGGCAGGTCCTGGCGGATCGCGAGATCACCCTGGTCGTCCCGTTCAGCCCAGGCGGCTCCACCGACGTCGCGGCGCGGCTGCTAGGGCGCAAATTCGCCGATCTCGGCCTCCGCCTCGTCGTGATGAACCGCTCCGGCGGGAGCGGCGTGGAAGGGACGGGCTACGTCGCGCGCCAGCAGCCGACCGGGCTTGTGCTGCTCTCCGCGACGCCGACGGCCATGCTGTTCATCGCGGCGCGCCAGAACACGGGCTTCACGCGCCACGACTTCACACCGATCGCGCTCTGGAGTTCGGCCGCCTTCGCCTTCGTCGTGCGCACCGGATCGCCGATCGCGACCATGCGGGACCTGCTGCAGGCCGCGCACGATCGGCGCGGCACGCTCGCCGTGGGGTCCACGGGCAGCGGCGGCGAGTACCAATACCTGATCGAAGAGGTTTTCCGGGAGGCGGGCTCCACCATCAACTACATCGGCTACCGCGGGGGCGGCGACGTCGCGACCGCCGTCGCGGGCGGCCACGTGGAGGCGGGGTATGTGTCCGTCGCGGGCTCCGCCCAACTCGTGCGGGACGGGCAGCTGCGCTACCTCGCCCATACCTCGGAGGCGAGCGAGCGCCTCGGGGCCTTCCCGGACGTGCCACACGTCGCGGCCTTCGGCTCGCAGCAGCGGCAGGTGGCGTTCAACGCGCTGATGGGCCCGCGCGGCCTGCCGGACGCGCTGCGCGACCCGCTGGCCGCCGCCGTGCAGGAGGCGACCGAGGATCGTGCCTTCGTCACCGCGCACGAAAACATGGGCATGGTGGTCCGCTACATGGGCCCGGCCGAACTGCTGGCCTACCTCGAGCGGCTGGATCAGACCGTCATCCCCGGCTACCGCGACTGGCGCCCGGCGACCTGAGGCCAGTGCGGTGACCGCCCCCGCCCCCGTCGTCGCCCCGTGCATCGTTCCGCTGCACCCGGACCGCATCCTGCGCGGCACCTCCTCCACGGTGGAGACGGAGGGCGGGCGGCGGCTGATCGACATGACGGGCGGGCTGGGCGCGCTGATCCTCGGCTACGCCCATCCGCGCGTGACAGAGGCGATCCGCGCGCAGGCGGGGCGACTCGTGCACGCCAGCTACCCGACCATGCCCTTCGCCGCCTACGAACAGGTCGCGGCGTGGCTGGCGGCCCGCTTCCGGGGGCCGGCCGGGCCCTTCGCCTCCGCCCTGTTCAACTCGGGGGCCGAGGCGGTCGAGAACGCCATGAAGATCGCCGCCTGGGTCACCGGGCGCCCGGCCTTCCTCGCGCTGCGGGCGGGCTTCCATGGCCGCACGCTCGGGGCCGCCTCGCTCACCTACCGCGCCGTCCCCTACCGCGCGGGCATCGCCGCGGCCATGCCGCGGGTGGTGCACCTCACGGCACCGCAGCTCGAACCCGGCACGCCACCGCAGGACAACGCCGCGCCCGAGGATCCCGCCGCCCTCGCGCGCGCCATGGCGGCCGAGGTCAGGGCTGCGGGCCTGGCCCCCGACTCCATCGCGGGCGTGATCTACGAACCCATCCAGGGCGAGGGCGGCATCCGCCGGCTGACGCCCGCCTATCTGCGGGCCCTACGCATCTTTGCCGCCGACGCCGGCGCGCTGCTGATCAGCGATGAGATCCAGTCCGGTTGCGGGCGCACCGGCGTCTGGTTCCCGTCCTGGGTGGCCGGTGCCGAGCCCGACATCGTCGTCAGCGGCAAGGCGCTCGGCGGCGGCCTGCCGCTGTCCGCCGTCTCCGCCCCGGCGGAGCTGCTGGCGCGGCTGATGCGTGGGGCGCTGGGTGGCACGATGGGCGGCAACCCGCTGGCCTGCGCCGCGGGGCTCGCCACTCTGGCCGAGATCGAGGAGGCGGGCCTGATGACCTCCGCCGCGGCGAAGATCGAGGCGCGGTTCCGCGCGGCCTTCCGCCCGCTCGCGGGCCGGCGCATCGCCGGATGCGACGTCCGGCTGCACGCCCATGGCGCCATGCTGGCCGCCGAGTTCGTCGCGCCGCCCGGCAGAGCCGAGGGCAGCGCGTCGGCCG
>DASQVL010000007.1:0-3260 GCA_035640795.1 Crenalkalicoccus sp.
CGGCGTGCCCCCCGGGGAGAGCCGCGAGGTGCTGGAGACGGTCGCCGCCCTGCCGCGCGAGGTCGCGGTGCTGCTGATCGAGCACGACATGGACCTGGTGTTCCGCTTTGCCGAGCGCATCACCGTGCTGGCGCAGGGCGCAGTGCTGGCCGAGGGCACGCCCGGCGAGATCGCCGCCGATCCGCGGGTGCGCGAGGTCTATCTGGGCGAGGCGGCGCATGGCTGAGCCGCTGCTGCGGCTGGAGGGCGTCTCGGCCGCCCATGGCGAGGCTGTGGCGCTGCATGGTGTCACGCTCGAGCTCGGGGAAGGCGAGGCGATGGCGCTGCTCGGCCGCAACGGCGCGGGCAAGACGACGCTGATCGCGACGCTGATGGGCGCGGGGCCGCGACTGATCTCCGGGCGCATCCGCCTCGCCGGCCAGGACATCGCCCGCTGGCCGAGCGAGCGGCGCGCCGCCGCCGGCCTCGGCTGGGTGCCGCAGGAGCGGAACGTGTTCCGCTCCCTGACCGTAGAGGAGAACCTGACCGCGGTGGCGCGGCCGGGCCCGTGGACGCTGCCGCGCGTCTTCGCCCTGCTGCCACGCCTCGCCGAGCGCCGCCGCAACCTCGGCCACGAGCTTTCCGGGGGCGAGCAGCAGATGCTGGCGCTGGGGCGCGCGCTGATGCTGAACCCGCGCCTGCTGCTGCTGGACGAGCCGCTGGAGGGGCTGGCGCCGGTGATCGCGCAGGCGCTGCTGGCAGCCATCCGGGAGATGATCCGGGCGGAAGGCGTGGCCGCCATCATCGTGGAGCAGCACGCGCGGCAGCTGCTGCCGATCACGCAGCGTGCGGCGGTCCTGGACCGCGGGCGGCTGGTGCATGCGGGGCCGAGCGCGGCGCTGCTGGCGGACGCGGAACTGCTGGATGCGCATCTGGCGGTCGGGGCGGCGAGGGGCTGAGCTCGGCGTCTCGTTGGTTGCCCTTGGGGGAGGAAGGGAACTTCCTCCCCCCAAGACCCCCCACCATCCTTTTTCTGATCCTTTTCAGCGCAGCGCGGCCCGACCCGCACCGCGTCACCGCCCGACCAGGACGATCACCACCCCGGCCACCACCGTCAGCGCGCCCGCCACCTCCGCCCGGCGCGGCCGTTCGCCCAGGTAAAAGCGGCTGAACAGCAGGGTGAAGATGATCTCCACCTGCCCCACCGCCCGCACCAGCGCCACCGGCGCCAGCGCGAAGCCGGTGAACCAGCAGGCCGAGCCGCAGGCCGAAAGCGCGCCCACCGGCGCGCTGCTCCGCCAGCTCGCCAGCACGGCGCGCGCCTGGTCCGGCTCCCTCGCCAGCAGCCAGCCGCCCTGCATCGCCGTCTGCAGCAGGTTGGTTACCACCAGCGTCGCCAGCGCGCGCAGCACCGCGTCCTCCCCCGGCAGGGACTGGTTCGCCGCCTTGATCAGCACCGCGGTCAGCGCGAAGCAGAAGCCGGAGGCGAGGCCGGTCAGCGCCGCGGGCTGTGCCGTCGCCCGCAGCACCTCGCGGAGCGAAAGCGCCCGGCCCGCCAGGGAGAGCCACAGCACCCCCCCGACGCCCACCGCGATGCCGCACCAGGCCAGCGCCGAGATCCGCTCGCCCAGCAGCAGCAGCGCCAGCACCGCACCCTGCACCGCCTCGGTCTTTGCATAGGCCGTGCCGACCGCAAAGCCGCGATGCCCGAATGACATGATGAGCAGGTTGGTCCCGAGGATCTGCCCGAGCCCGCCCGCCGCCGCGAATCCGAGGAAGACGGGGGTCGGCGCCGGCAGCGCGCCCCCGGTCAGCGCGAGCCAGGCGCCGAGCAGTGCCGCCGCCACGGGCAGGCCGTAGAGGTATCGCACAACGGCGGCGGCGTTCAGCGAGAGCCGGCCGCGCAGCCGCTGCTGCATCGCCGTGCGCCAGGTCTGGAACAGCGCCGCCAGCAGGGTCGCCGGCAGCCAGAGGGGCGAGAGGATCATGGGGCGGGCGACGCTGCGGCCGCCTCCCGCCGCGGTCAACCGCGCCCCGCCCCGCCCCGGGGCTTGCCAGCGTGCCGCCGCCGCGCTCCGCTACCGGGAACCGATGGAGGCCCCGATGACTAGGCTCGTCAGTTTCAGCGATGCCAAGGGCGCGCGCGTCGGCTGCGCGCTGGAGGATGGGCGGGTGCTCGACCTCGCCGCCGTACCGGCCATGGCGCGCGTGGCCGGAGACATGCTGGCGGTGATCGAGGCCGGGCCGGCGACGCTCGCTGCCATCCGCGCGCTGGCCGCCGACCCGCCCGCCGGCGCGGTGCTGCCCGCCGGCGCCACGAAGCTGCTGGCGCCCATTCCGCGCCCGCGGCGCAACGTTCTCTGCGTCGGCCGCAACTACATGGACCATGTGGCGGAAGGCGACCGCACCCGCGGGATCACCCAGTCCGAGCTGCCCAAATATCCGCAATTCTTCACCAAGGCGCCCGAATGCGTCATCGCGCCGGAGGAGCCGATCCCCGCGCATCGCGGCGTGACGGAGTGGCTGGACTACGAGGTGGAGCTCGCCGCCGTGATCGGCACCGAGGGCGCGAACATCCCACGCGAGCGGGCGCTCGACCACGTCTTCGGCTGGACCATCGGCAACGACGTGTCGGGGCGGGAGCTGCAGCGCCGCTACGGCCAGTGGTTCAAGGGCAAGTCGCTCGACCGGTCCTGCCCGCTCGGGCCCTGGATCGTCCCGGCGGCGGAGCTCGACGCGCTGAACACCGACATCATGTGCCGGGTGAACGGCGAGACCCGGCAGAGCAGCAACACCTCGAAGATGATCTTCGACGTGGCGGAGATCATCCGCCAGCTCTCCCTCGGCTTCACGCTGCGGCCGGGGGACGTGATCCTCACCGGGACGCCGGAAGGCGTGGGCTACGCGATGCAGCCGCCGCGCACCTTGCAGCCCGGGGATGTGGTGGAGTGCGAGATCGCCGGGATCGGGGTGCTGCGGAACCGGGTGGAGTGACCGGCCCGGCTTCCGCGGCCCGCTTCGGACATCGCCCCTTGGCTGGGAGTCTTCCAATCGGACCGGGCAAGCGCCGCGGAGAAAGGATCAGAAGAAGGATGGTGGGGGTCTTGGGGGAGGAAGTTCCCTTGCCCGCCTTCACCGAACTGGCGAACGCGCTGAGAACGTCCCGGACAGCCGGCTCCCTGGCCCAGCCGGCGCCGCAGGCCTCGAGCATGCCCGGCAGGTCGCCGACGAGCTCGATGCGGGGTCCGCCGCCGCCCTCGCCGGGCGGGTAGATGACGACC
>DASQVL010000008.1:0-4121 GCA_035640795.1 Crenalkalicoccus sp.
CCCCTGTCCTTCAGCTACCGTGCAGACCTGGAAGCGGCAGCGGCCAGGAGCCACCATCTGCGCCACCGGCGCGGCTACCGTGCCGGACGACAGGGATCCCCAGATGAATCAGATTTCACCCGTTACCATGACCGCCCGCGAGCGGATCGCCAGGGAATTCGACGAGAGGGGCCCCGAGGCCTGCGTGGCGGAGGTCATCGAGGAGCTGAAGCGGCACAATCCCGAGCTCCTCGACATCGCCCGCCGCTGTGCCGCAAGCCTGGGAGACCGCGCGCGGATCATGCTGGGCTTCAGCATGTTCTACCGCCTCCTCATCGCGCCGGCGGTCCCCTCCGACGCACCCTCGGCCCTGAACCCGCTGCCCTGCGTGACGCCCGAGACCCGCGACCTGATCGTCAGCCAGATCGACCGGGACGGCGCCGAGGCGTTCACCATGCGGATCATCGAGGAGCTGGAGCGGAACAACCCGGAGCTCCTCCAGATGGCGCACAATTTCGCGAGGCGGCAGCAGGACTATCTCGGCGCCATGCAGGGACTCGCCCTGTTCTACAAATCCGTTCTCGAGGCGGGGAAGGCATCGAGAAACACGCTGCACTGAGGCCGCGCGCCCGACCCCGCGGCCCTGATCGCGGTCAGGGCGCGGCGGCCCCGGCCTGACTAGCCTGCTGCTTCGCCGCGGCGGCGGCGCCGACGCAGGCTTGGTGCGAAGGGGCGGGCAATGGCCGGAGACACCTTCCAGGACGGCTACGCTTACGAGGCCCATATCGGTCGCTGGAGCCAACCCGTGGCCGCCGCCTTCCTCGACTGGCTCGGCGAGCCGCCGGGCCTGCAATGGCTCGATGCGGGCTGCGGAACGGGCGAGCTCAGCCGCGCGGCGCTGGCGCGCGGCGGGGCCGCCGCCGTGGTCGGGATAGACCCCTCGGACGGCTTCCTCGCGGTGGCCGCGCGCCGGGCCGGCGGCGATCCGCGCCTCGCCTGGCAGCGCGGCGACGTGCAGAACCTGCCCTTCCCGGACGGAGCCTTCGACGTCGTGGTCGCCGGTCTGGTCCTCAACTTCGTGCCGGACCGGCGGCGCATGGTCTCGGAGATGGCGCGGGTGGTGCGCCGCCATGGGACGGTCGCGCTCTATGTGTGGGATCATGGCGGGCAGATGCAGCCGCTGGGCCACTTCTGGTCTGCGGCCGCCGCGGTGGACCCCGCCGCCGGGGAGCAGGACGAGCGGCGCCGCTTCGCCGGCCTGTGCCGGCCGGAGCCGCTGCGGGCGATGCTCACCGCCGCCGGCCTGCAGGGCGTTGCGACGCGCGCGATCGACGTGCCCACCGTCTTCGCGGATTTCGCGGATTTCTGGCAGCCTCTCGTCGCCGGGGTCGCGGGCCCCGCCTCCAGCTACTGCGCCGCGGTCGGCCGGGACCGGCGCTCCGACCTGCGCGGCATGCTCGAGCGGCGGCTGCCGCAGCGCGACGACGGGAGCATCCCGCTCGGCGCCCGCGCCTGGGCGGTGCGCGGCAGCAAGCCGAGCTGACCGGCGGGACGCGCCACGTCATACCGGCGGGCGTTTGTGTTGACGCACAAACGCCTCAGGCGCCGGCGCGGCCTGCGGCCGCTTGGCTGCGCGGCACTTGCCGCGGCGGCCATTCGGCCGCTCATCCTGCTTCGCAGGCTGCAAGTCAGGATTTATGCTGGGCGGTATCACCCCTGGTCGGGCGGTGGCAGGTCGAGCGGATCCCGCAGGTTCACGGTGTGCGAGCGGCCCTCGCCATCGATGATCTCGAAGCTCTCCAGGCCGCGCGGCCCGTCCAGCACGTTGAACACAAGCGGCCTCCGTATGAGGTGGTCCAGCCCTTCGAGCGCGACCTCGAACAGGTCGTCCTTGGGGTCGTAGACCAGGCCGAGCAGCGGCACCCATTCGGCCTGGATCTGGCTGCCGATGCCGAGTGCGCTGACCTCGATCTCCGCGCGCCTGCCGGCGAGCAACTTGGAGATCCACTCACTGTAGGACTTCCAGCTGGATTTCTCGAGGCTGCGCGTCCTCATCCTGGTCCCTCCTTGGTCGCCGGCAGCGTCCTCCGCCGCACCGCAGCGTCCGGGCGCGCCGCAGCGACGGCGCCGGCGCGGTTCCTGGCGCGCAGGATCCTGGCCCGCGCGCCCGATGCCGCCCCTGACCGCGGTCAGGCTCCGGCCGGCTCACCGGCAATTGTGCGGACCTTCCCGGCCGCCATGCGCGGCGCAACGGGAGGACGAATCTGACCGCGGTCAGCGCCGCTTCGCCGGGGCGGTGGCAAGAGGGAAGCGGGCGGCCCGCCTCCCAGGCTCTCGCCCGGTGTGGCCAGGGCGCCCAGGCGAGCGGGAGGGGTCATGGTTTCGTCGCCGGACGGCAGCGACACGGTTCGGCTGCGGGTCAACGGGTCGGAGCTCCTGCTCCGGATCGAGCCGCGGGTCACGCTGCTCGATGCCCTGCGTGACCACGCCCACCTCACCGGAACCAAGAAGGGCTGCGACCAGGGCCAGTGCGGCGCCTGCACGGTGCTGGTGGACGGCAGGCGCGTCCTCGCCTGCCTCACCCTCGCCCGCCAGGCGGAAGGGCTGGCGGTGACCACCATCGAGGGGCTGGCGAAGCAGGACGGCCAGCTGCACCCGGTTCAGGTCGCCTTCCTGCGGCATGACGGCCTGCAATGTGGCTACTGCACGCCGGGCCAGATCATGTCCGCGGTGGCGTGCATCGCCGAGGGCCATGCCGGGTCCGATGCCAGCATCCGTGAATACATGTCCGGCAATCTCTGCCGCTGCGGCGCCTATCCGAACATCCTCGCCGCCATCCGCGAGGCCGCGGCGGCGATCGCCCAGCCCACCGGAGCGGCGCCATGAACAGCTTTCACTACGTCCAGGCCAGGACGGTGCCGGATGCGGTGCGGGCCGTCGCCGGCCAGCCCGGCGCGCGCTTCCTCGCCGGCGGCACGACGCTGCTCGACCTGATGAAGTGCGGCGTGGAGGCGCCCTCCGCGCTGGTGGACATCACCCGCCTCCCCGGGCTCGCGGCCATCGAGATCGACCCGGCGCGCATCCGTATCGGCGCGCTGGCGCGGATGAGCGATGTCGCCGACCATCCTGGCATCCGGCAGGCCTTTCCCGTCCTGTCGGAGTCGCTCTGGCGCGGCGCGTCGCAGCAGCTGCGCAACATGGCGAGGATCGGCGGCAACCTGCTGCAGCGGACCCGGTGCAGCTACTTCCGCGAACCCGCGGCCTATCCCGCCTGCAACAAGCGCAACCCCGGCTCGGGCTGCGCGGCGATGGAGGGCGTCAATCGCGGCCACGCAGTCCTCGGCGTCAGCGATTCCTGCATCGCCACCCATCCGGGGGATTTCCCGGTGGCGCTGGTCGCCTTCGACGCGGTGGTGGAGGTCGAGAACGGCGCGCGGCGCCGGATCGCGGCCAACGACTTCTTCCTGCTGCCGGGCGACACGCCGCACCGCGAATTCGCGCTGGAACCAGGCGAGCTGATCACCGGCATCGAGATCCCGGTTTCGGCCGCGCTGCGCCGGTCGCACTACCTCAAGGTGCGTGACCGCGAATCCTACGAATTCGCCGCGGCGAGTGCTGCGGTCGGGCTGGAGCTGGCGCCGGACGGCCGCACCATCCGCGACCTGCGCGTCGGCCTCGGCGGCGTCGCAACCAAACCCTGGCGGGCGCGCGCGGTCGAGAACGCGCTGATCGGCAACACGCTGGACGAGCCGACGGTGCGCGCGGCGAGCGTGCTTGCGATGGATCGCGCCCTGGACAGCGGCGCCAACGCCTTCAAGATCGGGCTGGCCCCGCGCGTCATCGCGCACGCGATCCTCGCCGTGGGAGGCCTCGGCTGATGTCCGTCGCCGTTTCCGACCTGCTGCCGCTGCCCGATTTCTGGATCCTCGGCCATCCGCTGCCGCGGACCGATGGCCTCGCCAAGGTGACCGGGCGGGCCGACTATGCGCTGGACCACGATCCGGCCGGCGTCGTCCATGCGGCGCTGGTCGGCAGCACCGTGGCCGCGGGCCGCATCAGCCGCATCGACATGGCGGCGGCGCAGTCCATGCCCGGCGTGCTGCGCATCCTCACCCACCTGGACCGCCTGACGATGCATCCCT
>DASQVL010000009.1:0-6976 GCA_035640795.1 Crenalkalicoccus sp.
GCTGCCGCGGGCGGCGGGGCCGGGGGCGGCGGGACCGGCCGGCGCATCGCGCCCGGCTGGTCCGCCAGGAAGTCGTCGGGGACGGAAGCGAGGAAGGGGGCATAGGGGCCCAGCACCCGGCGCACCTGCCCGGCCAGGGCCACGGGATCCGAGGCGATTTCCTCCGGCGCCAGGCCCCAGCCCGTCAGGACGACCGTGTCGTCGAGCGCGAGGATCGACTCCGGTCCCGGCAGCACCAGCGCCCTTCGGAGGAGCGGCCCGAGGTCCGGATCATCGAGCAGGGGTTCGAGCGCGGCGAGCGCGCCGCGCAGCTTCGCCTCCGCCTCCCCGCGCCGCCCGGAGGGCAGGCTGGGCAGCGGCTGGGGCTCGCCGGGCGCCTCGCCGTACCAGGTGATGGCGCCCGCCCCGACGATCGGCTCGGCGAAGAGAGCAACGACGGCCGGCTGGGCGCGCGCACGCAGGAGACCTGCCAGCCGCTCATAGTGAAGCTGTACGGGCCGGCCGTCGAGCATGAGAGGTCGGACGGAGGAGAGGTCCGTCTTCACGAGCAGACGCGGCGCGGCCATGGACCCCCTCGAATCGCCAAGCCAGGATAGCCAGCGGTCTCGGGAGAGAACAGCAGTCCGGCGCGATGCCCGGAGAATTTCGTTTCTTTGTCCCCGGACCTGCAGCGGAAGGAATGGGCGGGAAACGAAGTTTTCTGGGCTGCAGAGCTGACGGTGCACGACCGCGGCGGCTCCGCACCATGCAGGGCATCGTCAACTTGCCGGCCCAAGGCCAGGGCACTGACGGGCCAAGGGCGAAGGTGAAGCAGAGCTCAGGCGGTGGCAAAGCTTGTTGCACGGGTCGCCCACTCGGGTGTCTTCGAGTAGGCTTGGGCGGGGGCGAGTCCTCGCACACTGAGGGACGTCAGCGATGCCCTTCAAGGCCAACGCCGATTGCCGGCACCGCATCCCGCGCCAGCGCCAGAGGGTGACCAATTGGGCCGAATGCGACGCCGGCCTGCGCGCCCGCGGCAGCCTCGCCGTGTGGTTCTCGGCGGCGGCGGTCGAGGGTTGGCGAGCCGAGGCGCGCACCGGCCGAGCCGGCCTCGGGCCCCCGAAGGACATCCGGATCGCATGATCCCGGACGCGGGTAGGGCTCGTTGCGTTCATGCCGCCGACCCGTGCAACACGATGGTCTGCCGCCCGCAGTTCGGCGCGGACGGCAGCCACGTGACGAGCGGCCCTGGGTCGCGGCGCCGTGCCCGCGCAAGGCCGCCCGCGAGGGCCTCACCTGGGGCCGGTCCCGCTCGCCTGCCATGGCCTGTCGGTCATGGCGCGGAACTGGGCGTTGCCGGCAGTGTCATGGCGATGCTGGTTTGTCCGTCCTTGGCAGGGCCGCAGGACGGCACCGACGCGCCTGCCGCGGGCACTCCAGACCGACCGCCCTGGCTGCGGAACGTCATAGCATTGGCGGCCGTCATGCAGGCGGCATTGCCGGCGTCCGCCGATCTGCCGCCGTCATGCGGGGGCGGGCCGGCGCAGGCCGCAAGGACGGTCGCGGCGGCGCCCAGCAGAATCAGGATCCGGGAGTTGGAGGGTGTCTTCACGGGTCGCTCCGGTGTCGGGCGTGCCAGGATCGGCACGCCTCGACGCGGGTAATCCTGCCGTGTTGCATCATGATGTCGCGCGGCCGGGAACTTGCAATCCGCCACCTGCCGCGCGGGCGTGACCTGGACGGCCAGCCTGCGATGCCTCAGATCCGCCTGACCTCAAGCTCGAACACATGGCGATGCCACGCTCCGTACGAACGATCCTCGGGTGATTCGGCTTCACTTCGAGCTTGCGCCGCAGCCGCAGGATCTGGACATCGATGCTGCGGTCGGAGACGTCCTCGTGCACGCGTGTCGCCTGCAGCAGGTGCTCCCGCGTCAGCGGCCGGCCGGGCGCATCGAGGAGGCGCCATGTCAAGGTACCGGATTGCTGGGGGTTGCGATCCAGGGGAGCGGTGCAATGGGGATCCGGTGTGCGGCGCGCGCTACGCGCCGCTGCAGCGGAGGCTCCACCGGAAAGGGCAGGGGTCATGGCGGCCACTCCGAAGCGCAGGGCCGGGAACGCCACGCCAAGCGGCGAAGGCGGAGATGCAAGTGACATACGGCACCTGATTGCCGAGCTCTCGCTGGAGGCGCTTCGGTTCGTTCCCGGCGACCGGGTCGAACAGATCCTGCGCCATTGGCTGGCGCGTGGCGGTGCGCAGGAAGACGAGCGAAGCGGCCTGGATGTCGTGACCGATGCGGTCCGCCTCGCCTCGGACCTGGCGCTGTTCACGCCCTCCCCGAGTGGGAGCACCGCCATCGACAGGCTCCTGCGGAACTGCACGAAGCCCACGCCGGAGGAGGCCGCCGCGGCGGAAGCGCTGCGCCGGGCCCGGTTCCGCCTGCTGCGGGTCGAGGCTCAGGAGAGCGAGGGCAACTTCCAGCTGCGCGATCTGGCCTCGGGCGAAACCCTGCGCGTGCTGGACGACGCCATGCCATCCGACTGCGTGGGCCTCGCCATGGTCGCGCGGCTCGCCCCGATGGGCGACGGGAGATACGTCTTCGCAGGCCTGGCGACGCCGCTGGACGATACGGGGCTGGAGGTGGCGCAAGGCTTCATCCGCCCGGGCAGCCACGGCCTGAGCAACGCCCAGCGCTGCGCCGAGGCCGTCTACCGCCATGTCGTCCGGCATGGCGGGCCGGAGATCCCCGGGTTGAACCGCCCGCCGGGGGACGGACCCGACGCGGACGGCTTCCCCATCGGCCCGGAGGACAGCGACCTCGACGCTCTCGCGCACGCCTGGGCCGAGCTGGATCCGGGCGCGGAGCCGCCTCCCGATCAGGTGCAGCTGGCCCGAGGTCTTGCGAGCGCGGAGGCGCTGGTCGATGCGCTGGTGTCCTCCGCCATGGCCCGCGACTGGGGCCGTGACCGCCTGGCCGAGGCCTATGGCCAAGTCGCGCTGCTCCAGATGGAAACCCTCCAGCTCCGGGAAGCAGCGGGCATGTCCGCCGCCCGGCTCGACGCAGCCGCCGCGGCCATCGACCGGGCCGTCGCGGTCGGCGAGCTGCCGTCCAGGGTCCGCGCCCTGTTCGATACGCTGCGGCTCAGGCTCATGGCCACATCCCCCGGGAGCAGACAGGCGCACGATGCCGAGCTGGACCGGCTGGTGCAGCGGATCCAGGCGCTGCGCGCCAAGACCGTGGAGCAGGGCTGTACGGAGCAGGAGGCGCTCGCCGCCGCCGAGAAGGCGGCGGAGCTGCTGGATCGCCACGGCCTGTCGTTGAGCGAGCTCGATCTGCGGCGGCAAGCCTGCGAGGGGATCGGCGTCGAGACCGGCCGTCGCCGCATCGGCCCAATCGACGACTGCGTGCCGGCCATTGCCGAGTTCTTCGACTGCCGTGTCTGGGCCGAGAAGGCCGCCTCCGGCGCGCTCCGCTACATCTTCTTCGGCCTGCCCGGCGACGTCGAGGCAGCGCGCTACCTTTATGGCCTGATCGAGCTGGCCTTCGAGACCGAGACCGGGCGGTTCCAGGCGGGGGCGATCTACGGCGAGACCCGCTCCGGGAACCGGCGCAGCGCGACGAACTCCTTCCAGATCGGCCTGGCGCGGGGGATCCGTGGCAAGTTGCACGAACTGCGGCAGGCGCGGGAGGCGGTGCTGCGCGGCTCCTCGGGCCGCGACCTGGTGCCGATCAAGGCGGCGATCGTAGAGGACGAACTGGCGAAGCTCGGGCTGACCCTGCGAGCCCGAAGCCGCGCCGCGAAGCGCTACGTGCTGACGGACGCGTACGAGGCCGGGCATGAGGCAGGCCGACGCTTCGAGTATCGGCCCGGCCTGACAAGCGACGAGTAGGTTGAGGCCACCATGCCTGTAAGACATGGCCTTGTTTCAGCGCGTGCAGGCCACGGCTTCCAGGCACGGCATCTGGGGTTTTTCTTTGCTGGGACGCCGATTGGTACTCCAGGCAGCCTTGGCCTATCGGCTTTATATCTTCTCCGCGCCTTCCAGACGCTCGGCCCGTCGGGCCGACTGGCCACTGCCAAGCGGACCAGGATGGGCGCCACGGTCGCGCCGTCCCTCGACGCTTTCGGCAGGACCGGCGGTGGTCGTTGGCTCGGGAACCATGGCCGGAATCAGGGCATGGCGGCGGCTGTCACCGAACACGCTACGCTTCCTCGGCCGCCGGACCGCCCAGCAGCACGCAAGTGTCACGCTGCGCTACGCCACCAGTCGCGGGCGTGCACGCGCTTGCATGTGGTCTGCCGCGGGCATCGTCGATTCGTTTCCTCAGGCCGCCTCCTGCACCGGAACGGCGGCATGCTGCACCTCGATGGTGAGGTGCGACAGCGAGCGGAACCGGGCAAGCCGCTCGCGGTAGAACCGCGGCTCCCGGGGTTGACGGGTGACCACGGAGAGGATGGCCCCGAGGTGGCCGGGCCCGAGGCGCCAGAGATGCAGGTCGGCCACCCGGTCGCCTTCGGCCTCGACGGCGTGCCGGATGCCCTCGGCTGTCGCCCGGTCGGGGGTCATGTCGAGCAGGACGGCCCCGGTGTCGCGGATCAGCCCCCACGACCAGACCGCGATGACAGTCGCCCCGACGATGCCCGCGAGCGGGTCCATCCAGACCCAGCCGAGGTAGCGGCCGAGTAGGAGCCCCAGGATGACCAGCACCGAGACCGCGGCGTCGGCCAGGACGTGGACAACGGCGGCGCGCAGGTTGTTGTCCCAGTGAGCAGCGTGGGCGTGGTGGTCGTGGCCGTGCTCTTCGAAGGCGACGGCGTATTCGCTGCGCTGCTCGGCGGGCCCCACACGGACGCGCGCCGTGAAGGCGTGCGGCTCCGGGATCTCCTCGACGCTCTCCAGGTGGCCGCTGCGGTTCGCCATGGCGAAGGACTGCCGCGCGCCGCCGGGCCGCTCGGTCTCCACCGTGACCTCGCGGGCCCGGGCACCGCCCTCGAAGCGGACTCGGAACCGCGGCGGGGCGCCGTCCGCGGGGATCGCGAGCACCAGGGCGTCGCCGTCCGGCAGGGCAATGCGGTGTTCCTCCGCGGCGTGGTCATGCCCGCCGTGGGCGTGGTGCTGGCCGTGCCCATGGTGGTGGTCGCCACCGCCCAGGAGCCAGACGCTGGCCAGGTTCACCACGAGGCCGACGACCGCGATGGCGAGGGCCTCGTCGAAGTCGATGGGGACCGGCGCGATGGCGCGGGCCACGGACTCGTAGCCGATGAGGGCCGCGATCATCGCCAGGACAATGGCGCTGGTGAACCCGGCGAGATCGCCGAACTTGCCGGTGCCGAAGCTGAAGCGCGGGTCGTCGGCGCGCCGCCGGGCCAAGCGGTACGCGAGCGCGGCCAGCAGCAGCGCCCCGGCGTGGGTAGCCATGTGCCAGCCATCCGCCTCGAGGGCAATGGAGCCGAACACCATCCCGCCGACGATTTCGGCCACCATCATGGCGGCGCAGAGCGCGATGACCGCCCAGGTCCTCCGCTCGGCGCGCTCGTGCCCCTCGCCGAGGAAGACGTGGCTGTGCGGCGCCGGGGGGAAGAGCGTTTCGAACTCGGCCATGCCGGGCTCCTCACTTCAGGTAGGTGCGGACCACGTCGAGCAGCTGCTCGACGCCCTCTGGGTCAAGGGCGCCGGGGTGCCTCTCCGGGTCGACCAGGTGCGTGCGGATGTGGTCCTCGACCACTTCGGCCATCAGCCCGGCCATGGCGGCGCGGGTGCTGGCGATGAGGTGCATCACCCTCTCGCAGCCCGCCTCGGCCTCCAAGGCGCGCTCCATGGCATCGACCTGGCCGCGGATGCGCCGGACTCGGGCCAGCAGCTTTTGCTTCTCGCGGACGGTGTGGGCCATGGCGGACCAACCTAGGATAGGGGGCGTACCTATACTAGGGCCACCCTGTCCGTGAGGCGCGGCGCCGCGGCGATCGGCTGTGGATAGCGGCTGTATCTCGTTGCATTAACTCTGATTCATGACGCGCAGCGCAATCCCGGGCCGGGGCGCATCGAGTAGATGTATCACAGGAAGTTTGGCTTGAAACGCTTGTATCTTCCAGCTGTCGGGGCCTACTCTTCTGCTCCTCTTCCACGAAGGCGGCCTCAATGCCGTTGAGCGTCACGCCCTTGCCGTTCAAGCCCGCGAGGCTGGTGCCGGTGCAGCGCGCGCTGGTGGAGCACGGCATCGAGGTGACCACCATCCACAACCACATGCTGGACGAGGAGCCGCGCCTGTTCTTCCTGCACTTTTGGGGCTTGGACGACGCCGAGGCGCTGGCGCGCGGGCTACGCGCCGCGATCGAGCGCACCAACACCCGCCCGAGCGGCTGAGGAAGCGCGCCATGCACCGGCGCCCCCTGTTCGGCGCGGCATGCCTCGCAGCGATCGGCCGTCGGGCGGCCGCTCAAGCCCCGCACCAGCGCATCGACTTCGAGGCGGCAACGGTCGGCGCCCCGGCGCCCGGCTTCACCTTCGCCCTCACCGGCGGCGGGCCGCCGCCGCGCTGGGTCGTGCTGGAGGATGCGTCCTCGCCGGCCGGACCGAAGGTGCTGGCCGAGACCAGCCGCGACCGCACCGACAATCGCTTCCCGCTGGCGGTGCTGGATGGGATCACGGCGCGTGACGTCGCGCTCTCGGTGCGCTTCCGCCCGGTGGACGGGCGGGTGGACCAGGCCGCAGGCCTGGTGCTGCGCTGGCGCGACGCGCGCAACTACTACGTCGCGCGCGCCAACGCGCTGGAGGACAACGTGCGCCTCTACCGCGTGGTGGACGGCCGCCGCATCCAGTTCGCCGGCGCGGACGCGCGGGTGCCCCGCGATCGCTGGCAGGCGCTCGGCCTGCGCGTCGAGGGCGAGCGCTTCGAGGTGAGCCTGGAGGAGCGGGTGCTGTTCTCGGCAACGGACCGGACCTTCACGGAGCCGGGACGCGTGGGACTGTGGACCAAGGCCGACAGCCTCACCCA
>DASQVL010000010.1:0-11514 GCA_035640795.1 Crenalkalicoccus sp.
CGAGGCGGCCGCGCCGCTCGCCGCCGATCCCGCCCGGCTCCGCCTCAAATGGCCGAACGACCTGCTGCGGGACGGCGCGAAATGCGCGGGCATCCTGGCGGAATCCCGCCTCGCCACAGGGGGTGGCATTGCCTGGCTGGCGCTCGGCTTTGGCGTGAACCTGGCCGCCGCCCCCGCCCTGCCCGATCGGTCGGCGGCCACGGTCGGCGCGCCGGAGCCGCCGGAGGCCTTCGCCCGGCGGCTGCTGGCGCGGCTTGGTCACTGGCAGGGCCGCGTCGCCGAAGCTGGCTTCACGCCGGCGCTCGCTGCCTGGCGGGCGCTTGGGCCCTCGCCCGGGGAGCCCTGCGCCGTCACCGGCCCCGCCGGCCGGATAGAGGGCCGGTTCGCAGGGCTCGCCGAGGATGGCAGCCTGCTGCTGGAGACGCCGGACGGGCGGCGGCAGGTCACCGCCGGAGAGGTCGCGGCGCTCGGGGGGATGGAATAGCGCCATGCTGCTCGCCGTGGATGCAGGAAACACCAATGTCGTCTTCGCCGTGCATGACGGCACGGAATGGCGCGGCCGCTGGCGCATCGCGACCCGGCCGGACCGCACCAGCGACGAATACGCGGTCTGGCTGTTGGCGCTGATGCAGCACACCGGCCTCGCCCCCGCGGCGATCCAGCGCTGCGTCATCGGGACCGTGGTGCCCGCCGCCCTCTACAACCTCCGCCACCTGTCGCGGGACTGGTTCGGCTGCGAGCCCCTGGTGGCGCGCGCCTCGGTGGACTGGGGCTTCGAGATCCGGGCGGACCGGCCAGAGGAGGTGGGCGCGGACCGCCTGCTCAACGCCCTGGCCGCCCACCACCACTATCGCGGCCCGCTGGTGGTGGTCGATTTCGGCACGGCGACCACCTTCGACGTGGTGGACTCGGACGGCGCCTATCTCGGCGGGGTGATCGCGCCGGGCATCAATCTCTCGCTCGAGGCCCTGCACCACGCGGCCGCCCGCCTGCCCCGCATCGGCATCGGCCGGCCGCAGGCGGCGATCGGGCGGGACACCGTCTCCGCCATGCAGTCCGGCATTTTCTGGGGCTATGTCGGGCTCATCGAGGGCATCGTGCAGCGCATCCGCGGGGAATACGCCGCCGACCGGGACGGTGCGCTGCTCAAGGTCATCGGCACCGGCGGCCTCGCCCCCCTCTTCGCCGAGGGCACCTCGGTGTTCGACCGGATCGACCCGGATATCACCCTCGAGGGTTTGCGGCTGTTGGCTTCGCGCAACCCGGCCCCCATCTTCTCACGCAGCGCAGTTCGCGATCCCGGGTAAACGGAGAGTATGGACCTCAACGGAACGGCCTTTGGCCCGTCGCCGGATGGCGATCTGGCCTTCATCCCGCTTGGCGGCACCGGCGAGATCGGGATGAACCTGAATGTTTATCGCTCTGACGGCGCGCTCCTCGCCGTGGATTGCGGCATCGGCTTCGGAGGTCCCGAGAACCCGGAGGTGGAGGTGGTGGTCCCGGACCCCGCCTGGCTCGCCGAGCAGCGCGACCGGCTGGTCGGCCTCGTCGTCACCCATGCGCATGAGGATCATGTCGGGGCCGTCGCCCATCTGTGGCCGGCGCTCCGCTGTCCGGTCTATGCCGGCCCCTTCGTCTCCGCCGTGCTGCGCCGCAAGCTGGGCGAGGCCGGGATCCTGAACGAGGTCCCGCTGCATACCATCCCGCTCGGCGGCCGGCTGGAGCTGCCGCCCTTTGACCTGCAATTCATCCGCGTCGCTCACAGCGTGCCGGAGGCGCAGGCGCTGGCCATCCGCACCCGCCACGGCCTCGTCCTGCACACCGGCGACTGGAAGCTGGACCCCGACCCGCTGATCGGCCTCCCGACCGACGAGGCCGCCTTCGCCCGGCTGGCCGAGGAGGGCGTGCTCGCCATGGTCTGCGACAGCACCAATGCGCTGGTCGAGGGCCATTCGGGCAGCGAGGCGGAGGTGCGCCGCAACCTGGCCGCCCTGATCCGCAACCTGAAGGGCCGCGTCGCCGTCACCTGCTTCGCGACCAATCTGGCGCGCGTCGAGAGCATCGCGCTCGCCGCCGCCGCCGCCGGCCGGCAGGTGGCGCTGTTCGGCCGGTCGCTCCGCAATGCCGAGGCGGCGGCCCGGGAATGCGGCTACCTCACGCGCGTCGAGCCCTTCGTGCCGGAGGAGGAGGCGGGCTTCATCCCGGACGACAACCTGCTGCTGATCTGCACCGGCAGCCAGGGGGAGCCGCGCTCGGCGCTGGCCAAGATCGCCGCCGACACCCACCCCGCCATCGCGCTCGGGGAAGGCGACACGGTCATCTTCTCCTCTCGCATGATTCCGGGCAACGAACGCGCCATCCTGCGGCTGCAGGACGACCTGGCGCGGCGCGGCTGCCAGGTGATGACGGCGGACGACCACATGGTCCATGTCTCCGGCCACCCGGCGCGGGACGAGCTCCGCCGCCTCTACGGCCTGGTGAAGCCGCGCTACGCCGTGCCCGTGCACGGTGAGTGGCGCCACCTGACGGAGCATGCGGCGCTCGCCAAGGCATGCGGCG
Organism: Crenalkalicoccus sp.; assembly: GCA_035640795.1. Taxonomy (GTDB): domain Bacteria; phylum Pseudomonadota; class Alphaproteobacteria; order Acetobacterales; family Acetobacteraceae; genus DASQVL01. Next base: position 2,560 of record DASQVL010000010.1, read on the forward strand.
CGAGGCCCATCCTGGTGGAGGATGGCGACGTGCTGCGCTTCGCCCCCGGCCAGCCGGAGGTGGTGGAGGGCGTGCCGACCGGCCGCCTCGCCGTGGACCAGGGGCGGCTGCTGCCGCTTTCGGGGGGCGTGCTGGCGGCGCGGAAGCGCATGCTGTTCAACGGGGTGGTGGTCGCCTCCCTGGCCGTGGATCAGGCCGGGCGGGTGCTGGGCGAGCCGCAGGTCTCCGCCCCCGGCCTGTTCGAGCGCGAGGACCAGGAGCCGGCGCAGCTGGCGGACGAGGTGGCCCGCGCCGTCGTCGGGCTGCCGAGCGCGTTGAGGCGCGAGGATGACGCGCTGCGCGAGGCGGCGCGGGCGGCGCTGCGCAGGGCGGTCGGCCGGCGCCTCCGCAAGCGGCCGACCGTGGAGGTGCACCTGCTCAGGGTATGACCTGGTTCACCGGTATCGTCGTCTATGTCCTGGTCTGGTGGCTCGCGCTCTTCGCCGTGCTGCCCATCGGCACCGAGCCCGAGCCGGAGGGCGACCCGGCGACCGGCTGGCGCGGCACGCCGCGGGCGCCCCGGCTCTGGCGCAAGGCGCTGATCACCACCCTGGTCGCGGCGGTGCTCTGGCTGGGCATCTTCGGCATCGTCGAGAGCGGCTGGATCAGCTTCCGCTCCGGCTGGTGGGCGATGCCAGAGCGGTGATGGGAGCGGTGACGGCGCGGACCGTCACGCATTTGCCACCCGGATAGGCAGGCCTTCCCCGGAGATCGCCTTAGGAATGCACACTGTATGTCTGAATGCCGCATTTTCCGGCGTCCGCGGCATCGTTTCTCGCTGTCGGGCGTTGGCCCGCTGCGCCACATTCGGCGTCAGGGAGAGGGTCGTTCCTCTTCCTGCCGTGTGACTGGCGTTTCCTCCCTAAACTCGGGCCGCACCCCTTGGGTGCGGCCCATCTTTTGTCTAGCCCAGACAGTCCACGGGGCCAACGGGTTTTTTTCATTTCAGAGCCAGTTGGCGATATGCTTCGTACGTGCTGCAGCGCAGCATTGGCGGATAATTGCGGAAAGCGCCCCTCCCCGTCCCATGACGGCGGCGCCCCTGGCGAAGCCGGCCGCCCGCCCCTACTGTCCGCCGCGCCTCTGTCGTGATCCGCGCGGGTGCTCGCGCTGTGCATGGTCGAGGTTCCCGTTTGTCGCGCGACCCCCGGCCGGTGCGGCCCCGGCGGTCGCGCCACGGCCAGAGGACACGGCCTTGCGGCTTTCCCGCGCTTTCCTGCCGACGCTGAAGGAAACCCCCGCCGAGGCGCAGATCGCCTCGCACCGCCTCATGCTGCGGGCGGGGATGGTGCGGCAGACCTCCGCCGGCATCTATGCCTGGCTGCCGCTCGGCCTGCGCGTGCTGCAGAAGGTCGAGCGCATCGTGCGGGAGGAGCAGGACGCCGCCGGCGCGCAGGAAATCCTGATGCCGACCATCCAGCCGGCCGATCTCTGGCGCGCCTCCGGCCGCTACGACGCCTACGGGCCGGAGATGCTGCGCCTGAAGGACCGGCATGAGCGGGAGATGCTGTACGGGCCGACCAACGAGGAGATGGTCACCGATCTGTTCCGCAGCTTCGCCCGCAGCTACCGCGACCTGCCGCGCAACCTCTACCACATCCAGTGGAAGTTCCGCGATGAGATCCGCCCGCGCTTCGGGGTGATGCGCGGCCGCGAATTCCTGATGAAGGACGCCTATTCCTTCGACCTCGACTATGCCGGCGCGCAGCGCAGCTACCGGCAGATGTTCGTCGCCTATCTGCGCACCTTCGCGCGCATGGGGCTGAAGGCCATCCCGATGCAGGCGGATACCGGCCCGATCGGCGGCAATCTCTCCCACGAGTTCATCATCCTGGCCGAGACCGGCGAGAGCCAGGTCTACCTGCACCGCGACCTGCTGGATTTCGACGTGCTCTCCCGCCCGGTGGACTATGCGGGCGACCTGGCGCCGCTCGTCGAGTTCTGGACCAGCCGCTACGCCGCGACCGAGGAGAAGCACGACGCGGCGGCCTGGGCGGCGATGCCGGAGGATCGTCGCGTCTCCGCGCGGGGGATCGAGGTCGGGCACATCTTCTATTTCGGCACCAAGTACAGCGCGCCGATGGGCCTTTCCGTCGCCGGGCCGGATGGCAGGCCGGTGGCCCCGGAGATGGGCAGCTACGGCATCGGCGTCTCCCGCCTGGTCGGCGCCATCATCGAGGCGAATCACGACGAGGCCGGCATCAGGTGGCCCGATCCTGTCGCCCCCTTCGCCGCCGCGGTGCTGAACCTGAAGCAGGGCGATGCCGCCTGCGACGCGCTGGCCCAGCGGCTCTACGCGGCGCTCGGTGCCGAGGGCCTGTATGACGACCGGGAGGAGCGGGCCGGCGTGAAATTCGCCGATGCCGACCTGATGGGCTTCCCCTGGCAGCTGGTGGTCGGGCCGCGCGGCGCCGCCGCCGGCCGGGTGGAGCTCAAGCGGCGCGCGACCGGCGAGCGGACGGAGCTTGCGCCCGAGGACGCGCTGGCGCGGATCCGCGGCTGACGCCGATGTTCGACGCCTTCGAGCGCACCGTCGCCTTCCGCTACCTGCGCGCCCGCAAGGGGGAGCGCTTCGTCTCCGTCATCGCGATCTTCTCCCTGGTCGGCATCGCGCTCGGCGTCGCCACGCTGATCATCGTGATGAGCGTGATGAACGGCTTCCGGCAGGAGTTGCTCTCCCGCATCCTTGGGCTGAACGGGCATCTCGGCGTCTATTCGGCGGAGCCCGGGCCGCTGCGCGACTTCGACGCGGTGACCCAGGTCATCCGCGGCCTGCCCGGCGTGGCGCAGGCCGCGCCGATCGTCGAAGGCCAGGTGCTGCTGACCAGCGACGCGGGCGGCGCCTCCGGCGGCATCGCGCGCGGCATAAGGCCGGAGGATCTGCGCGACCGCGCCATCATCGCGGGCAACCTCCGCGCCGGCTCCCTCGCCGAGTTCGGTGGTGAGGATGCGATCGTCATCGGCACCGGCCTCGCCCAGCGCATGCGGGTCGGCGTCGGCGGGCGGATCACCCTGGTCTCGCCGCAGGGCCGCACCACCGTCGTCGGCACGCTGCCGCGGGTGCGCAGCTACCGCGTCGTGGCGCTCTTCAACGTCGGCATGAACGAATACGACAGCAGCTATGCCTTCCTGCCGCTGGAGGCCGCGCAGATCTACTTCCAGGTGCCGAAGGAGGCGGTGACGGAAGTGGAGGTCTTCGTCCGCGACCCGGACCGGGTGCGCGACGTGAATCTGGAGATCCGCCGCGCCCTCTACCCCGACCACCCGGTCCGCATCGTGGATTGGCAGGACGCCAACAGCAGCTTCTTCAACGCGGTCGAGGTGGAGCGGAACGTCATGTTCCTGATCCTCACCCTGATCATCGTGGTCGCGGCCTTCAACATCATCAGCTCGCTGATCATGCTGGTGAAGGACAAGGGGCGGGACATCGCCATCCTGCGCACCATGGGGGCGACGCGGGGCGCGATCATGCGCATCTTCCTGCTCTGCGGTGCGTCGGTCGGCGTGCTCGGCACGGCGATCGGCTTCGCCCTCGGCCTGGTCTTCTGCCTGAACATCGAGAGCATCCGCCGGGCGCTGCAGGCGCTGACCGGGACGGAGCTGTTCAGCCCGGAGGTCTATTTCCTCTCCCAGCTGCCGGCGGTGGTGGACCCGAACGAGGTCATGCAGGTGGTCGGCATGGGCCTCGCCCTCTCGCTGCTGGCGACGCTCTATCCCTCCTGGCGCGCCGCGCGGCTCGACCCGGTCGAGGCGCTCCGGAATGAATGACGCCTTCGAGGCGGAGACGGCGCGGCCCGGCGCCGCGGAGGCGCCGCCATTGCGACTGGAGCAGGTGGAGCGCCGCTACCGCACGGAGGCGGGCGAGCTGGCCGTCCTGCGCGGCGCCGACCTGGCGCTGGCGGCGGGGGAGATCGTGGCGCTCGTGGCACCCTCCGGCACCGGCAAGTCCACCCTGCTGCACCTGGCCGGGCTGCTGGAGCGCCCCGATGGCGGCGAGGTGCATGTGGAAGGCCGCGCCGCCGGCACGCTTTCGGACGAGGCGCGCACCGCGATCCGCCGCACCGCCATCGGCTTCGTCTACCAGTTCCACCACCTCCTGCCGGAGTTCACGGCGGAGGAGAACGTGGCCCTGCCGCAGATGGCGGCCGGCGTCGCACGCGCGGAGGCGCGGGAGCGGGCGCGCGCGCTGCTGGCGAGCTTCGGCCTGCAGGGGCGCGAGCACCACCGCCCCGGCCGGCTTTCCGGCGGCGAGCAGCAGCGCGTGGCGATCGCGCGCGCCCTGGCCAATGCGCCGCGGATCCTGCTGGCGGATGAGCCGACGGGGAACCTGGACGTCGGCACGAGCGGGCGGGTGTTCGAGGAACTGCTCTCCGCCGTGCGGACGCGCGGCATGGCGGCGCTGATCGCGACGCACAATCCGGAGCTGGCGGCGCGCATGGACCGGGTGGTGAGGCTGCGGGAGGGGCGGGTGGTGCCGGGCTGAGGGCCTTGGCGCGGGCCGTCCTTGGGGACGGCCACAACATCGAGGCGCCGTGCCACGCACCGGAGTAGGATGGCGCATGACCGACTCGGCCGAAGGCGGCTTCGTCCACCTTCACGTCCATTCCAGCTACTCGCTCTCCGAAGGCGCCATCAAGGCGGAGAAGCTGGCAACGCTCGCGCGCGAAGCAGGCATGCCCGCCATCGCGCTGACCGACACGGCGAACCTGTTCGGCGCGCTGGAGTTCGCGCAGGCCTGCACGGCGAAGGGCGTGCAGCCCATCATGGGCTGCCAGCTCTGGCTCTCCCGCAGCGCGACGGATGAGCGGCCGGAGGCGGAGCGGCAGGCGCCCGACCCCGTCGTCGCGCTGGCGATGGATGCGCAGGGCCTCGACAACCTCCAGCGCCTCTCCTCCCGCGGCTTCCTCGCCAGCGACCCCTCCGGCAAGCCCTGCCTGAAGCTCGGGACACTGCTCGAGCACGCGGCCGGGCTCATCCTGCTGACGGGCGGCACCACCGGCCCGCTCGGGCGCCTCCTCGCCGAAGGACGGCGCGATCCCGCGGCGCGCCTGCTCGCTCAGCTCGCCGAGGGCTTCGGCGACCGCCTGGCGGTCGAGCTGCACCGCCACGGCGCGGAGATCGAGCCGGCGATCGAACCCGCGATGCTGGCGCTGGCCGACGAGGCGGGCCTGCCCATCGTCGCCGCGAACGACGTCTATTTCGCCACTCCCGCGATGTACGAGGCGCATGACGCCCTGCTCTGCATCGCCGAGGGCCGCCTGCTCTCCGAGCCCGACCGCCGCCGCGTCACGCCGGAGCACTGGTTGAAGCCGCCCGCGCTGATGCGCGCCGCCTTCGCCGACCTCGCCGAGGCCTGCGACAACACCCTCGCCATCGCCCGCCGCTGCGCGGTGATGGTGGAGGCGCGGAAGCCCCAACTCCCCGTCTGCCCCAAGGTGCAGCCCGGCATGACGGAGGCCGAGACGGTGCGCGACATGGCGCGCCGCGGCCTCGCCGCCCGGCTCGATGCCATGGGCGCAGACGGGGCGACCCGCGAGACCTATGCAAGGCGGCTCGACTACGAGCTCGGCGTCATCGAGCAGATGGGCTTCGCGGGCTACTTCCTGATCGTCGCCGATTTCATCCAGTGGGCGAAGGCGCAGGGCATCCCCGTCGGCCCCGGCCGCGGCTCCGGCGCCGGCTCCGTCGCCGCCTGGGCGCTGACCATCACCGATCTCGACCCGATCCGCTTCGGCCTGCTCTTCGAGCGCTTCCTGAACCCCGAGCGCGTCTCGATGCCGGACTTCGACATCGATTTCTGCCAGGACCGGCGCGACGAGGTCATCGCCTATGTCCGCCGTGAATACGGCGCCGACCGCGTGGCGCAGATCATCACCTTCGGCAAGCTGCAGGCCAAGGCGGCGGTGCGCGATGTCGGCCGCGTGCTCGGCATGCCCTACGGCCAGGTGGACCGCATCGCCTCCCTCATCCCCTTCAACCCGGCGAAGCCGGTCACCCTCGCCCAGGCGATCGAGGGCGAACCACGGCTGCAGCAGCTCCGCGACACGGATGAGCAGGTCGGCCGTCTGCTCGAGATCGCCGGCCAGGTCGAGGGCCTCTACCGCAACGCCTCCACCCATGCCGCGGGCGTCGTCATTGGCCGCAAGCCGCTGATCGATACCGTCCCCCTCTACCGCGACCCGCGCTCCGACATGCTCATCACCCAGTACTCGATGAAGCATGTCGAGCAGGCGAGCCTGGTGAAGTTCGACTTCCTCGGCCTCAAGACGCTCACGGTGATCGAGCAGGCGCTTCGCATCATCAATGCGGGGACGGAGCAGGTGGACATCAACGCCATCCCGCTCGACGACCCGAAGACCTACGAAATGCTGCGCAAGGGCGACGCCGCCGGGGTGTTCCAGTTCGAAGGCCAGGGCATGCGGGACTGCCTCAGGCAGATGCGCGTGGACCGGTTCGAGGACCTAGTCGCCGCCGTCGCCCTCTACCGCCCGGGTCCGATGGCGAACATCCCCGCCTATTGCGCGCGCAAGCATGGCGAGAGATGGGAGGCGCCGCACCCCGCCATCCACCACATCCTGGCCGAGACCTACGGCATCATGGTCTACCAGGAACAGGTGATGCAGATCGCGCAGGAGCTCGCCGGCTACAGCCTGGGCGGCGCCGACCTGCTGCGCCGCGCCATGGGCAAGAAGATCCGCGCGGAGATGGAGAAGCAGCGCGCCGTCTTCGTCGAAGGTGCGACGGCGCGCGGCGTGCCCGCCGCCAAGGCCGGCGAGATCTTCGACCTAATGGAGAAATTCGCCGATTACGGCTTCAACAAGTCCCACGCCGCGGCCTACGCCCTGGTCAGCTACCAGACCGCCTGGCTGAAGGCGAACCACCCGGTCGCCTTTCTCGCTGCCTCCATGACGCTCGACCTCGACCGCACGGACAAGCTCGCCTCCCACATGCAGGAGGCGTCGCGCCTCGGCATCGCCGTGCTGCCGCCGGACATCAACCGCTCCGGCGCCGAGTTCCTGGTGGAGCGCACGCAGGAGGGTCGCGATGCCATCCGCTTCGCCCTCGCCGCCATCAAGCGCGTCGGCCTCGGTGCCATGCGCGACCTGGTGGCGGAGCGCGCGCGCGGCGGCCGCTTCGCGACTCTGGCCGAGTTCGCGCATCGGGTGGATCCGAAGCTGCTCAACAAGATGCAGATCGAGAACCTGGCCAAGGCCGGCGCCTTCGACACGCTGGAGCCGAACCGCGCCCGGCTGGTCGCGGCGGCGGAGACGCTGCTGCGCCACGCCCAGGCGGCGGCGGAGGAGCGCGCCAGCGCGCAGATTGCACTCTTCGGCGGGGCGGAGGCGGCGCCGGTGCCGCTCCGCCTGCCGGAGATGCCGGGCTGGCCGCAGCTCGAGAAGCTGGCCTTCGAGGCGGAGGCGGTGGGCTTCCACCTCTCCGCCCATCCGCTCGACACCTACGGTTCCGTGTTGAGGCGGCTTGGCGTCGTGCCGTCCTCGGCCATCGCCGACCGCGCCCGGAACGGGGCGGGGCGGCTCCGCCTCGCCGGCACCGTGGTGGGGTCGAAGGAGCGGACGACGCGGACCGGCAGCCGCATGGCCTGGGTTTCCCTCTCCGACCAGGCCGGCAGCTACGAGGTGACCTGCTTCTCCGAGGTGCTGTCGCGCTGCCGTGACCTGCTGGTGGAAGGCAATGCAGTCCTCGTCCAGGCCGATGCGCGGCTGGAAGGCGAGACGCTGCGCCTGACCGCGAGCGAGGTGGAGCCGCTCGACAAGGTGGCGCAATCCGTCGGCCAGGGTCTCCGCCTCTGGCTGGACGCGACGGCGGCAATCGAGCCGATCCGCGCCCTGCTCGCCCGCGAGGGCGGCGGCCGCGGCCGCGTGACGCTGGTCGCGCGCACCGCGCCGGGACAGGAGGTGGAGCTCGCCCTGCCCGGCCGCTTCAACGTCTCGCCACGGCTGATGCAGGCGATGAAGGTGATGCCGGGCGTCGCGGAGGTGGAAGCGGTCTAGTGTCCTGCCCGCGAAGTTCGCTGCTTCAGCAGCGAGCGGAGCGGACGAGCAGGCCACTGAAAACAAAGGCTAGTGGACCGAGAACGAAGTCCGAAGGACTTCGGAATCGGGACACTAGCAGCGTTGCACGACAGGCCGGCGCTCCGGCAAGCTGCGAGCGGCCGGGCCAGGCCCGGACCGAGGAGATCGAGGCCGATGCCGCACCAGCGCTTCCGTCGCTTCAATACCGGCCAGTTCTACGGTCAGCAGGACATCCGGAACGAGATGTGCATGGCCGTGCGCGCCGGGAACCTGGTGTTCCTGCGCGGCCAGACCGGCTTCACGCTGGAGGGCGGCTTCGTCGGCATCGGCGATGCCGCGGCGCAGGCCGACCAGGCCATGAAGAACGTGAAGCTTCTGCTGGAGGAAGCCGGGGCCCGCATGGAGCACATCTGCAAGATCACCACCTACATCACCGACCGCGCCTGGCGGGAGCCGGTCTACCAGGTGATCGGCCGGCATCTCGGTGACATCGCGCCGGTCGGCACCGGGCTGATCGTGAACGGCCTCGCCCTGCCGGAAATGCTGGTGGAGATCGACATCGACGCGGTGATCGCGTGATGCAGGCCATCCTCGCCCGCGCCGGCACGCTGCACCTTGCCGGCATTTCCGCCGGCGAGCCCGCGCGCGGCCACACGCCGGAGGCCGCCGCAGGGCAGGCCGAGGCGGTGTTCGATGCGCTGGAGACGCGGCTGGCCGAGGCCGGCGCGCGCCTCACCGATCTCTGCAAGATCACCATGCAGATCACCGACCGCGCCTTCCGCCAGGCGGTCTATGGCGTGATGGGGCGGCGCCTCCTCGGCGTGCGGCCGGTCAGCACCGGCCTGATCGTGGCCGGGCTGCACGACCCGCACGCGCTGTTCCA
>DASQVL010000011.1:0-2044 GCA_035640795.1 Crenalkalicoccus sp.
CGCGGCGCCATCCAGTCCATGCTGCCATGCGCGCCCTCGGCCAGGAAGGCGTCGAGGCGCGCGCGCGCCTCGGGCGGCAGCCGGGCCTCGGTGAAGCCGACCGCGTCGAAACCGAGGCGGCGAGCCTCGGCGCGGATCGCCTCGCGCGCCGCGGCGTCGCCGGTCATGCGGGCAGCACCCAGCGGCGGGGGCCGTGCGGAGCGTGCGCGGGGCAGCATGCGCGCACACTCCCCCGCTCGTGGCGCGGCGGCCGGATCCCGGCGATGCGAGTCCCGCTCATGCCGCGAAGTATGGCGATGCGCCGCCCGGCATGCGAGCGCTCACCCCCGCCCGCGATAGGGTGCTACTTCCGGCGCCGGCACCCACACCCCCGCCGGCGCCTCGCCCGTCTGCCAGAACACGTCGATCGGGATGCCGCCCCGCGGATACCAGTAGCCCGCGATGCGCAGCCAGACCGGCGCAAGCTCCGCCACCAGCCGCCGGCCGATGCCGACCGTGCAGGCCTCGTGGAAGGTCCCCTCGTTGCGGAAGGCGGAGAGGTAGAGCTTGAAGGACTTGCTCTCCACCAGCCACTCCCCCGGCACGTAGTCCAGCACCAGGTGCGCGAAGTCCGGCTGGCCGGTGATGGGGCAGAGCGTGGTGAACTCCGGCGCGGTGAAGCGCACGCAGTAGCGTTCCCCGGGATGCGGGTTCGGCACCCGCTCGATCACCGCCGCTTCCGGGTTGGCCGGAATCGGCGTCGGCCGGCCGAGCTGGGTCAGGCCGCTCACGCCACCCCCAGCGCGGCGCGCACCGCAGGGCCGCTCATCCCCGTGTTGTAGACCGGCGTGCCGACATCGAACCGCTTCGCCGTACCGAGCCCGCCCACCTCCACCGGATCGAAGCCGGCATCGCGCACCAATTGCGCCGCGACGCGCATCGCCTCGGCATCGTCGGAGGCCAGCGGGATGCCGACGCGTTCGCCAGCCCGGTGCGCTTCCTTCGCCAACGTCTGGTCCCAGATCGAGTTGAAGGCGCGCACCACGCGGGCGCCGGGCAGGTGCTCGCGGGCGAAGGCGCCGGTGCCTTTCCCGCCGGCGATCACCTGCTCGGCGATCGCGCCGTCGCGGTTGGGGTAGGGGTTCGCCGTCTCCAGCACCACCTTGCCGGCGATGTGCGGCGCGATCGCCTGGCCCGTCTCCGGCAGGGCGTGGAAGGGCACGGAGACCAGCAGCACCTCCCCGAACCGCGCCGCCTCCTCCGGCGTCCCGCGCGACGCGGCGGGGCCGAGGCGGGAGACGAGGCCCTCCAGCGCCTCCGGATGGCGGGAGCTGAACATCACCTCATGCCCCGCCTTCACCCAGAGCGTGCCCACGGTGGATCCGATCTTCCCCGCGCCGATGATGCCGATGCGCATGGGCGCCTCCTCTCTGCCGGGCCCTCATATGGGGGCCCAGCCGGCGCGCAGCGCGGCGGCGTGCGCGGCGAGCCGCCCCTCCAGGATCGCCGCCCGCAGCCCGCGCAGCAGGTCCTGGTAGTACTGGATGTTGTGCCAGGTCAGCAGCATCGGGCCGAGCATCTCCTCCGCCCGGAATAGGTGGTGGAGATAGGCACGGGAATGCCGCGTGCAGGCCGGGCAGGCGCAGAGCGGATCGAGCGGCGAAGGGTCCTCCGCATGGCGCGCATTGCGCAGGTTCAGCACGCCCGCGCGCGTATAGGCCCGCGCGGTGCGGCCGCTCCGCGTCGGGATCACGCAGTCGAACATGTCCACGCCGCGCTCGACGGCGCCGAGGATGTCGTCCGGCGTGCCCACCCCCATCAGGTAGCGCGGGGCCACCTCGGGCAGCAGCGGCACCGTCGCCTCCAGCACGGCGAGCATCGCCGCCTGGCCCTCGCCCACCGCAAGGCCGCCCACTGCGTACCCCTCGAACCCGATCCCGGTCAGCGCGGCGGCGCTTTCCGCCCGCAGCGCCGGATAGACGCTGCCCTGGACGATGCCGAACAGCCCATGGCCCTCGCGCGGGAGGAAGGCTTCCCGGCAGCGCGCGGCCCAGCGCATGGAGAG
>DASQVL010000012.1:0-3210 GCA_035640795.1 Crenalkalicoccus sp.
GGCGGCCGCCGCGGGCCACGCCGCCGCCTGGCCCGCCGGCTCCGCCGCCGCGGCGGCGTTGCTGCTGGTCGTCGCGGTCGGCGCCGCCTCCTACCTGCTCGCGGTGCGGCGGCTGAGGGAGGCCTCCCCGCTGCTCGTCACAATGGTCAGCATCGGCATCGCCATCTTCACCAAGGGCGCGGTGATGGTGACGCTGGGCAAGAATCCCAGCGGCTATCCGGGTCCGCTCGGCGACGCGCTGCTGCGCCTCGGCGGCGGCGCCTCCGTGCCCGCCCAGACCGTGATCGTCCTGCTGGCCTGCGCCGGCTTCGTGCTGGCGCTGCAGCTCTTCTTCGCGCGCAGCCGAACCGGCCTCGCGCTGCGCGCGGCGGCGGCGGACCGCGACGCGGCGGCGCTGGTCGGCGTGCCGGTGCAGCGCATGGTCATGCTCTCATTCGCCCTGGCCGCGGCGGCGGGGGCGGTGGCCGGCTGGGCCATCACGCCGCTCACGCTCATCGATTACAACCAGGGCACCGTGCTGGGCTTCAAGGGCTTCAGCGCCGCCATGCTGGGCGGCATGGGCCATCCGCTCGGCACGGTTGCCGGCGGCCTGCTGCTCGGCGTGCTGGAGGCGCTGGCGGGCTACGCCCTCTCCTCCCGCTTCAAGGAGGCGGTGGCCTTCCTGCTGCTGCTGGCCGTGCTGTTCTGGCGCCCGACCGGCCTGTTCGGCTCCCGCCAGGGGGAGCGGGTATGAGTGGCCTGCCTCGCCCCCTGGCGCTGGCGGCGGTGTTCGCCGTGCTGCTCGCCTGGCCCTTCGCCTCCCCCAACGACTACGTCACCGCGCTCGGCGTCACCTTCCTGATCCATGTCGGGCTGGTGGCGGGGCTCAATCTGGTGGCCGGGCATTGCGGGCAGGTCTCTCTGTGCCACGCCACCTTCTTCGGCCTGGGCGCCTATGCGGCCGGCATGCTGGCGGCCCGCTATGGCTGGACGCCCGCGGCGGGGCTGCCGGCGGCGGTCCTTCTCTCCGCCCTCGGCGCGGCGCTCATCGGCGTGCCGGCGCTTCGGCTGCACGGCCATTACCTCGCCATGGCGACGCTCGGCTTCGCGGCCATCGTCAGTGTCCTGTTCAACGAGCTGGTGTCGCTGACAGGCGGGCCCAACGGGCTGCTCGGCGTGTCGGGCTTCTCGCGCGACTTCGACAGCCCGGTGGACACGCCGCTCGGCCACTACCTCATCGCCTGGGCCTATGCGGGCCTGTCCATGTGGCTCGTGCTGCGCCTGCTTGCCTCCCGGACCGGCCGGGCGATGCGCGCCATCACCTTCTCCGAGCTCGCGGCGGGCGGCCTCGGCGTGGACACGGCGCGGGTGAAAATCACGGTCTTCGTCCTCTCCGCCGCCATGGCAGGCGCCGGCGGCTGGGTCTATGTCCACGCCAACCAGTTCGCCTCGCCGGAGACCTTCGGCTTCCACCGCTCCGTCCTGCTGCTGACGGCGGTGGCGATCGGCGGCTGGGGCCGCTACTGGGCCCCGCTGCCCGGCGCCCTGGTGCTGACCATGACGCCGGAGGTGCTGGGCCGGCTGCACGACTTCGAGATGCTCATCTTCGGCGGCGCGCTGGTGCTGGTGCTGCTCGCCTATCCGGGCGGTCTTTCGGCGCTCAGTGCCGCGATGTGGGATCGCGTGCTGCGGCCCTTCCGACGGCGGCGCCGGCGCGGCATCGAGGGCGATGCGGCCGCCTCGCCCAAGACGGCCCGCGCATGAGGCCGCCCCCCGGCGCGCGCCTTGCGCTGCGCAGCGTCTCCAAGGCCTTCGGCGGCGTGCGCGCCGTCTCCGACATCGCGCTTGAGGTGCCGCCGGGCCAGCTCTTCGCCGTCATCGGGCCCAACGGCGCCGGCAAGACCACGCTGTTCAACATCATCGCCGGCGCGGTGCCGGCCAGCGCCGGGGAGGTGCTGCTGGACGGCGCCCCGATCGGCGCCCTGCCCATGCACCGGCGCGTCAGGCTCGGTATCGCGCGCACCTTCCAGAACCTGCGCATCGTCCCCGACCTGACGGTGGCGGAGAACGTGCTGCTCGGCGCCGACGCGCACCGCCCGGGCGGCGTGCTGTCCGACATGTTGCGCCCCTCCGGGCGCCGCGACGGGCGGGGGGAGGCGGCTTCGGTCGCCGCCCTGCTGGAGCGCGTCGGCCTTGCCCATCGCGAAGGCGACGCGGCCGGCGGCCTCTCCTACGGGGAAGGCAAGCTGCTCGAGCTGGCCCGCGCCCTGGCTGCCAGGCCGCGGCTGCTGCTGCTGGACGAGCCCGCGGCCGGCCTGCCGCATGCGGAGGCGGCGCGCATGGCCGCGCTCATCCGCGGCATCGCGATGGAGGGCACGACGGTGCTCCTGGTGGAGCACAACATGCGTCTGGTCATGTCGGTCGCCGAGCGCATCCTGGTCATGGCCGGGGGCCGCGCCATCGCCCTCGGCCCGCCGCAGGAGGTGCAGCGCAGCCCCGCCGTCATCGATGCCTATCTGGGCCGCGAGGAGACCGAGGATGCTTGAGGTAAGCGGCCTCGTCGCCGGCTATGGCACGGCGGAGGTGCTGCGCGGCATTGACCTTTCCGTCCCGCGCGGCCATTGCGTCTGCCTGCTCGGCGCGAACGGCGCCGGCAAGACCACCACCATGCGCGCCCTCGCCGGACTGCTGCGCCCGCGCGCCGGCCGCGTGCTGGTGGACGGGCGCGACGTGACGGCGCTGCCGCCGGAGGAGCGGCTCGCCGCCGGCCTCGCCTTGGTGCCGGAGGGGCGCCGCGTCTTCGCGCCGCTGACCGTGGCGGAGAATCTCGCCATCGGGGCCTACCGCGCGCCCGCCGCCGCGGCCCGCCGCGCACAGGCGCATGTGCTGCAGCTCTTCCCCCGACTTGCCGAGCGCCTGGGGCAGGAAGCCGGCACGCTCTCGGGCGGGGAGCAGCAGATGCTCGCCATCGGCCGCGCGCTGATGGGCGGGCCGCGCGTGCTGCTGCTGGACGAGCCGAGCATGGGCCTCGCGCCGCTCGTCGTGCGCGACATCTTCCGCACCATCGCCGCGCTGAACGCGGAAGGCCTGACGATCCTGCTGGCGGAGCAGAATGCGCGCCTCGCGCTGCGCGTCGCGGCGGAGGGCGCCGTGCTCGCCGAGGGGACGATCACGCTGCGCGGGCCGAGCGCGGCGCTGGCGGAGGATGCGGCGGTGCGGGAGGCCTATCTT
>DASQVL010000013.1:0-3929 GCA_035640795.1 Crenalkalicoccus sp.
GGGACCCCCCACCATCCGTTTTCTGATCCGTTTTCCGGCGCGCTACTCCGCCGCCCGCGCCCGCTCCCGGACCTCCTCGATCAGCCCCCGCGTATCCCAGCCCTCCTCCACCTCCTTCGCCGCGCGGCCGCGGTCGCGTTCCAGCACCGCCATCAGATCCGCGTTCCGCTCCCGCACCGCCAGGCTGTACTTCGCCGCGTCGCCCCGCAGCGCAGCCAGGGTGGCCAGGGACTTCGTGTCGTGCCGGCGGAAGAGGCGGCCCGCCCGCTCCGCCTCGTAGCCCGGCATGCCGAGGCGGCGGAGCGCAGCGACGCCCATCGCCAGCGCCGAGCCGAAGGTCTCCCGCACGACCAGGTGGGCGCCGGCCTCCATCAGCTCATAGGCATGGGCGCGGTCCACGGCGCGGGCCAGCACCTGTGCCTGCGGGAACAGCCGCCGCGCCGTCTCCACGATGGTCGTCGTCGTCTCCGCCGCATCGGTCGCCACGGCGATGATGGCAGCCTCCGCTGCGCCGGCCGAGTGCAGCAGGTCCGGCCGCGCCGCGTCGCCGTAGAAGACGCGAAAGCCGAAGCGGCGGACCTGGTCGATCTGCTCCATGTCGTGGTCCAGCACCGTCACGCCATAGCCATGCGCCAGCAACAGCCGCGCGATGATCTGCCCGAAACGGCCGAAGCCCGCGACGATGACGCGGCCCTGCGGCTCGATCGCATCACCCTCCGGCGCCGCCGCCGCCTCGCCGGCCAGCCGCCCGGCCAGGCGACCGTAGAGCAGCATCAGCAGCGGCGTGGTCGCCATGGAAAGTGCCACCACCGGCACCAGCAGCCCGGCGAGCTCGGCCGGCAGCACGCCATTGCCCGCGGCGAAGGCGATGAGCACGAAGGCGAACTCCCCGCCCTGGGAGAGCACAATGGCGGTCAGCAGGATTTCCGGCGCCGGCCGGCGCGTCAGGCGCCCGAGACCCACCATCACCGCGGCCTTCAGCAGGACGAGCACCAGCACCAGCGCCATTGTGGTGACCGGCGCCGCGGCGATGCGCGCGAAGTCGATGCCCGCCCCGACCGAGATGAAGAACAGCCCCAGCAGCAGGCCCTTGAAGGGCTCGATGTCGCTCTCGAGCTCGTGGCGGAACTCGCTCTCGGCCAGTACCACGCCGGCCAGGAAGGCCCCGAGGGCGGGCGAGAGGCCGACCGCCTGCATGAGCAGCGCGATGCCGATGACGAGCAGGAGCGCGGAGGCGGTGAAGATCTCGCGCAGCCCGGTCTCGGCGATCAGCCGGAAGGCCGGGCGGGTCAGCAGCCGCCCGCCCAGCACCACGGCCGCGACGGCGCCGAGCACGGCGAGCGCCTGCGGCCAGGGCGGCAGTGAATCGATCCAGCCGCCGCCGCCCTCCGCGGCGACCGAGGGCGCGGTCGCCAGCAGCGGCAGGATGGTGAGGATCGGGATGACCGCGACGTCCTGGAACAGCAGCACGGCGAAGGCGGTCTGGCCGCCCGCCGTCTTCAGCAGGTTGCGCTCCGCCAGGATCTGCAGCGCGATGGCGGTGGAGGACATCGCGAGGATCAGCCCGGCCGCCAGCGCCGGCCGCCAGGCGATGCCGAGCACGAGGCCGACCGCCGCGACGGCGAGCGCGGTCACGCCCAGCTGCGCGCCGCCGGCACCGAGCACCGGCCCGCGCATCTCCCACAGCCGCCGCGGCTGCAGTTCGAGCCCCACCAGGAAGAGCATCATGACCACGCCGAACTCGGCGAAGTGCATCGTCTCCCCCGCATTGCCGGCGAGGTCGAGGCCGAAGGGCCCGATGGCGATGCCGGCCAGCAGGTAGCCGAGCACCGAGCCGAGGCCGAGGCGCTTCGCGATCGGCACCGAGGCCACGGCCGCGGCCAGGTAGACGAAGGCCTGGAGGAGCAGGTTGCCGCCCATGGCGCGCCCCCTTCAGCCGAGATGCCGCTGCGGGTGGCGCGCCGCCGCCGCCTCGGGCCGCGGCTCCGCCCCCTCATGCAGCGCGGCGAGGCGCTGCCGCCAGGCCTCCCCGGCGCGGGCGAGCCCCGCCTCGTCCACCAGGTGCGCGCCGTACACGATGAAGGGCGGCAGCCAGCGCATGTGGCAGAGCCGCGCCGTCTGCTCAAAGGGCCGGAGGAATTCCTGCACCTGGTAGCGGTTCGCCCCCTCGGGCCCATAGGCCTCGGCGGGGCCGCCGGCGGTGACGGCGGAGAGCAGCGCCTTGCCGGCCAGCGCGGTCCCGCCGCTGCCGTAGGCGAAGCCGTGTTCCAGCACCAGGTCCATCCATTCCTTCAGGATGGCCGGGCAGGAATACCAGTAGATCGGGTGCTGGAAGACGATGACGTCGTGGCCGAGCAGCAGGGACTGCTCATGCTCCACGTCGATCGTGAAGTCCGGATAGGCCTCGTAAAGGTCGTGCAGCGTGACCTCGTCGAGCCCCGCCGCGGCGCGGCGCAGCGCGGCATTCGCGCGGGAGCGGCGCGGCGAGGGGTGCGCGAGGAGGATCAGGATGCGGGCGGGCATGCGGCGCTCGGGCGGGGGCGGGCCACTCTCCCGTGCCGCCCGCGGCGCGGTCAACCGCGCCGGTCGGCCATGTCATACCGGTGGGCGTTTGTGTTGGCACACAAACGCCCTGCATAAACGCCCTCCGGCGCCGGCGCGGCCTCCAGCCGCTTGACTACGCGGCACTTGCCGCCGCGGCCATTCCGCCGCCCAGCCTGCTGCGCAGGCTGCAAGTCAGATCAATACAGGGCGGCATCAGCGTCCCTTGAAGACCGGCTTCCGCTTCTCGTTGAAGGCGCGGATGCCCTCCATCCGGTCCTCGGTCGGGATCAACTGGTAGTAGGCCTCGATCTCGAACAGCATGCCGGAGGCGCGGTCCATCTGCAGGCCCTGGGTGATGGACTTCTTCGCCTGCCGGACGGAAAGCGGCGCGTTGGCGGCGATCGTGCCCGCCGTCTCCAGCACCGCCCCCAGCACTTCGCCCGGCGGGCAGAGCCGGTTCACCATGCCCCAGGCCAGTGCGTCCTGCGCGGAGAAGGGCCGGCCGGTAAGGATGACCTCCTTGGCGCGGCGCTCGCCGATCGCGCGCGGCAGGTTCTGGGTGCCCCCCGCGCCCGGCATGATGCCGAGCGTCACCTCGGTCAGCGCGAAGCGCGCCGTCTCCGAGGCATAGGCGAAGTCGCAGCAGAGTACGAGCTCGAGCCCGCCGGCGAAGGCGGCACCGTTCACCGCGGCGATGAGCGGGGGCGGGCAGGCGAGGACGGCGCGCGCCATGCGCTCGAACAGGTAGTGCTGGCGGGCGAAGGCCTCGTCGGTCATGCCGTCGCGCTCCTTCAGATCCGCACCGGCGCAGAAGGCGCGGTCGCCGGCACCGGTCAGCACGACGCAGCGCGCCGCGGCGGGCTCGGCGGCCAGCGCCTCGAAGACCGTGAGCAGCTCCTCCCCCATGCGCGTGGTGAAGGCATTGGCGCGTTCCGGGCGGTTCAGCGTGACCTGCAGCACCGGGCCGGGGTGCTCGGATATGAGAATTGTCTCGAAGGGGCGGTCCAGGGCGGGCAGCATGGCGTCTCGTCCTCGTTCAAGCCGAGGCCAGTGTCACGATTCCGAACTTCGCCGCCAGTCCGGCGCCCTTCGGGTCGGAACACCAGCCTTTGTTTTCGGTGCCCTGAGCCTTTGTTTTCAGTGGCCTGCCGGTCCACTCCGTTCGCCGCTGAAGCAGCGAACGGAGTGGGCGGGACAGGAGGGCCGCCGCGGCGGGCTTGGAAGTGAGCGCGCCGGTGGATAAGCTTCGCAAAAATTCCACCGAGGAAACAGTCATGAGCGATTCGGCGGATCTCGTCATCCGCGGCGGCACGGTGCTGGACGGCACCGGTGCCGAACCCTTCGAGGCGGATGTGGCGATCGCGGGCGGCCGCATCGCCGGCATC
>DASQVL010000014.1:0-4073 GCA_035640795.1 Crenalkalicoccus sp.
CCCCGGACCTCGCCTGGGGTCCTGGGCGCCTTCGGGCGCGTCGCAGCCGCGCACCCCCCCGGACTCTGCCGTGTCCGCCGCCGGCCCGTGCGGCACCCGGCGGAGCCGCGCCGAGGCGCCGCGCCGTTGCCACGCCGGGTGTCGGGGGTGGGACATCGTGCTGCGCCTGGTCCGATGGGGATTGTCACCCGGTTGCGGTCGTCGGGCCAAGTCGTCTGCGCCCCGGAGTCATGCAGCAAGCAGCCCGAACGTCGCCAACTCGAACGTGACCAGCGCCCGCCGGGTGGTCCGGGCGAGCAATGCCGGCACCTCTCCTACCAGCCGCCCTGGTCGCTGGCTCAGCCGTGATCCCGCCGCGGCGGCGGTCGTGATTCGTCCCGGCGCTCGGTCCGGGGAGGCGGGGATGGCGCCGGGACACTGGCCGCCCGCGACCATGTCTTTCGGTACTGTTCTCCCCCTGGTTCCGGGCGGTCTCAGCTCGTTCCGGTCAGAGACCGTCAACCTGACAATACCCCTGCTGGACCTGCAGCCTGCTGCCACCCCTGTCGCCGGCCCTGCGGACCCGCCGGCTCCTGGCCTTGAGCCTGCGCGAACTGCGACGCCTCGCGCGAGGTCCTCTCCGGTGGACGCCCGAGGACTGGGAGGGTCATGTCCATGGCCGGCTCGAAGTATTGCCGGAGCAGGCCGAGCCACTGCAGCGCGCGCAACTCCTGGCCGCGCTGTCGGCGGGCATCGGGATCATCCGGCTGCGCCGCATCGGCCATCGGCTCGGCCTGGGCCGGACTTCGACGCGGCGCTCGAGGCCCGGGCGCGAGGCAATGGCATGGTCGCGATCGCACGGCTCACGCGCCTCGACCAGCGCCTCGCCTCCGATGCCGCGGCTGCGCCCGGAACGCCTGTCGCGCTCAGGGCGCGCGACAGCATGCTCGTGGCATCGGAGGCGCTTGCCCAGCACGCCGACTACTTCGACGCCGGAGAGCCTGGATGAGCTTCGCCGAGGTCGAGCTGTTCGGCGTCGCGCCGATGTCGGGCGCGCCCTGGAGGGACGGCGTCAGTGGCCCAGCGCCTCACCCGGAACGACGCGCTCCGGACCTTCCTCGGAGTGGGCCGCCTGCTTGATCATCAGCGCCGCCGCGGCGGCCAGCCCCGGGATGGCCACGATGGCGAAGATGCTCGCGAAGTCGAGCTGCCACCGCGACAGCTCGGCTACGAGGAAGGATCCGGCGATGCCGCCGAAGCGGCCCAGGCCGAGCATCCAGGCCACGCCCGTCGCGCGCCCGTGCGTCGGGTAGAAGCCGGCGGCCAGCGCGGGCAGCGAGGCCTGGGCCGTGTTCATCAGGATGCCGGTCAGGAGCACGACCAGCATGAGCAGGCCGACCGTACCGGCCGTCCGGCCGATGGCGAAGACGGCCACGGCGGTCAGCGCGAAGCAGGCCGCGATGACCTTGTCGGGATTGAAGCGGTCCATCAGCCAGCCGGAGAGGATCGCGCCGACGCCGCCGAGCGGGAACAGGGCCGCGATGAGCGCGGCGGTCCGCGGCTCCAGCCCGGCGTCCCGGAACAGGATCGGCATCCAGCTGATCAGCGCGTAGATGATCACCAGGCCCATGAAATAGGTCACCCAGAGCATCACCGAGCCCACCAGGAAGGCGCGCGAGAGCACGACGCCGATGCTGCCCCTGGCCTGGGTCTCCACCCTCTCGTGCATGACGAAGGCGGTCGCGTCGACCGCCCGGTCCGAGATGCGGCGCAGCACGCTGCGGATGCGCTCCGTGGGCCAGTTCTCCGCGACCATGTAGCGAAGCGACTCCGGCAGCAGCAGGAGCAGCAGGAAGGCGAGCACCAGCGGCGCGATCCCGCCGAGCAGCAGGACGCTGCGCCAGCCCCATATCGGGATCATCCAGGCCGCGAGGAAGCCGCCGAAGGCCGCGCCCAGCGGGAAGCCGCAGAACATCGCGTTGGTCGGCGTGGTGCGGTGCCCTTCGGGACAATACTCGCTCATCAGGGTCACGGCATTGGGCATGGCGGCGCCCAGACCCAGGCCCGTGATGAAGCGCCACGCGACGAGTTGGTCCAGGTTGCCCGCGAAGGCGGAGGCGAGGCACGCGGCGCCGATGGCCAGCACCGAGCCGACCAGCACCGGCTTGCGGCCAAACCGGTTGGCGAGCGGTCCCGCGGCCAGAGCGCCGAAGGCCAGGCCGAACTGCGTCGCGCTCAGCACCGGCGCAAGGGCGAGCCGCGTCACGCCCCACTCGGTGATCAGGGAGGGCGCGATGAAGCCGATCACGGCCGTGTCGAACCCGTCCAGCAGGACGATGAAGAAGCAGAGCGCCAAGACCCGCCACTGGAAGTCCGAGAACGCGCGCTCGTTGAGGAGCGCCTGAAGATCGACAATTCGGCCGTCAGTCATGGGCTGCCTCCTGTGTGCGGCGACTCTCGTGCTCCGGAGCGGCTCCGCGGGGACGGGCTGCGGTCTCCGTGCAAGCCTGGTTCCCGCTGTCCTCGCGCCCGACGCGCGGCGTCAGCGGGATCGCCGCAGCGGCATCGCCACTCGGGCGGCGCAGCTGCGCGCCAGCGCCGCCTCGTTCCCGGCGTCGCCATGGAGGAAGTCGAACGCGAAGCGCTTTTCGGAAGGGGCCCTTCGGAAGGTCAGTAGATCAGTTTGGCGAGGGCAAACTCGACCGCGACGAGGAAGCCACCGACATAAGCCAGCCCCAGCAGGCCCGCCAGCCAGTCCCGCCACCGTCCGGTGCGACCAAGGCGACCGCGCGACATCGCCGTCCTGTCGCTCGGCGTCTGGCCTGCGGGATCAGCGACATGCCGGTGCCACTGGCGCGGGTGCGGAGGGGCGCACGGGTCATGATCGGCATTGCGGTCTGCCGTCCCATCGCCGCCGGACCGCTCATGCAGGTCGTAGTAGACTCCGTGATAAGCAGTCCCGTACATCGCCAGGCCGATGACGACGGAATTCCGCAGCTCCCGCAAGCAGCAGGACAGCGCGGCGTCCACGAGCAGCAGTCCACGGGTCGCGAGCGCGCCGACGGCCGCGCCGGCAGTGGTCTCATGCCGGCGGCCTGCGCCAGGCATCGCCAGCACCTGGAGCGACTTGGACCCTCCCGCTTCGCCGGAACGGAAGGTCGCCGGTGGCGTGGTCGGCATTGTGTGGGTCTCCACCAGATCGATGTCGGGTGGATGCTGCCAGGGCACGATTTCAGCATGGTGACGCGGCGGGCAGACCAGGTTACGACGGTGACCTTGCGGCGGAAACAGGTTACCCGAGCCGAGAAGCTCGGGCTGCGGGCGTTGCCAGAGGCCGAACGCGTCCCGCCATGGCTCCGCCTCGCGGCATGTCCGCCCGGGTGGGGACCTGCGAGACTTGTCTGACGATCCGGAGGATTTCGGCTTGGGTGTCGATCCTCGCAAATTCGCCCGCCAGGAGCGCCGCACGCGCCCGGTATTCCGTCCTGTCGAGCACGGTCCTTACGGCTTCGCGCAGGGCTTGCGGCGTTGGCGCATTGGTGGCGAGGTCGATGCCGGCGCCCGACCATGCGATGCGCGCGTTCACATCGGCCTTGTCCTCGGTGAGCCCCGCCGCAACAAGAGGGACCGCGAAGCACAAGGCCTGGTTGACGCTGCCATAGCCTCCATTCGTGACGAGGACGTCGGTCCTGGGCAGCATCCACTCGAACGGCAGATAGCTGGCCAGGCGCGCATTGCCCGGGATCGGGCCTGGTATGGTGTCGACTGGCCGCCCGCCTGCGGTAGCAACGACGAGCAGGTCAGGCTCATCCGCGAGTGCCGCGAGCGTAGGGGCGACCACGAGGCCGAAGTCGTGGTTTGCCATCGTACCCTGCGTGACCAGGACCACCTTGCGTGTGCCGTCCAGATCATGCGCCCAGGACGGGAGCGGAGCCTGATTCGGGACGATCGGAAGAGCACCGACGAAATGCACCGAGGGCGGAAGGTCGCGCGGGAACTCGAAGCCCGGTACCGACAACTGCATGTATGCGTCGGCGAGTTCCACGACGGAGTCGAAGAGGGGCGTCGACAACGACCGGACTTCCATCTGCTCC
>DASQVL010000015.1:0-2584 GCA_035640795.1 Crenalkalicoccus sp.
CCCGGTCGCGCGCCGCGGCGATGGCGGCGGGGGAGGCGCCGGCGCTGCCGGGCACCGCCGCCCAGGCCGGCCAGCATGGCGGCGACGCGGCGCGTACCCGCTCCGGCCAATCCTCCTCCTCCGGGTCCGCCTCCCAGCCGGGCTGGAAGTGACGCACATCGTATGGAAGTGGCAACGCTTGCGCGCTAGGTTCCGTCCCGCGAGTCCTGGGGAGGGCCACCCATGTTCCGTCGCACCCTGTTCACCGCGCTGCTCGTCCTGCTGGCGGGGCCGGCGCTGGCGCAATCCAACGATCCGTCCTTCCGCGTGGTGAACAACACCGGCGATACGATCGAATCCGTCTTCGCCTCCCCCGCCAACCAGCGGAATTGGGGGGAAGACCGGCTGGGCGATGCGGTGATCCGGCCCGGCGCCACCTACATCATCCGGCTGCCGGCCGGCAGCTGCGTCTATGACGTGCGCGTCGTCTACGAAGGCGGGCGCGCGGAGGAGCGGCGCAACGTCAACACCTGCAACATCACCAACCTGGTGTTCGGCAGCGGGAGCGCGCAGGCGGCGCCGAATGCCGGCGGCGGCAACCCGTCCTTCTACCTGGTGAACCAGAGCGGGCGGGTGATCGAGTCGCTCTTTGCCTCGCCCTCCTCCCAGGAAAACTGGGGGCCGGACCGGCTGGGCGACAACACGGTGCGGTCCGGCCAGCGCCATGCCGTGCGGCTGCCGGCCGGCGAGTGCCTCTACGACCTCCGCATCGTGTTCCAGGGCGGCGACGCGCAGGAGCGCCGACGCGTGAACGCCTGCAACGTGAACGAGTACGTGGTGCGGTAGCAGGGGTCGGCTACCCCGGGAACGGCCCGGCGCCGCCGTTTCCCGCGCGCCATCTCAAAACCCGGTTTCCAAAGGCCCTTCGGCCTTTGGCGGGTGAGGGAGTTTGAGGGAGAGGGCAGGGCCCTCTCCCTCAACGCCTCACGCCGCCTTCGCCGCAGCGATCGCCTTCCACACCGCCTCCGGCGTCGCCGGCATGTCGATCGCCCTTACACCCTCCTCCGCCAACGCATCCACCAGCGCGTTCATCACCGCGGGCGGCGAGCCGACGGCGCCCGCCTCGCCCGCGCCCTTCACGCCGAGCGGGTTGGTCTCGCAGGGTACCTCGATCAGGTCCACCTCGATGTCCGGCAGGTCCTCGGCGCGCGGCAGCGCGTAGTCGGCGAAGGAGGCGGAGAGCAGCTGTCCGCTCTCCGGGTCGTAGGCCGTCCGCTCCAGCACAGCCTGGCCGATGCCCTGCGCCACGCCGCCATGCACCTGGCCTCGCACGATCAGCGGGTTGATGGCGTGGCCCACATCGTCCACCACGATGTAGCGCGGAATCACGACGGTGCCGGTCTCCGGATCCACCTCCACCTCGGCGATGTGGCAGCCATTCGGGAAGGTGTGCGACTGGATCTCGGCGACCTCCGCGGCGTCGAGCAGCGTCGCCGGCTCGCCCTTCGCCGCGCGTTCCCGCTGGATGCGGGCGAGGTCGAGGATGCCGACGCCGCGGTCCGTGCCGACCACGCCGAAGCGCCCGCCCGCGCCCTCGCCGAAGCCGCCCGGGGTGAACTCGATGTCGGCGACCGCGGCCTCCAGGTGCTCGGCCGCGGCCTGCTTGCCCTTCTCGACCACGGTTGCGGTGGTCAGCAGGATCGCCTGGCCCTCCGAGTAGAGGGACCGCGCGCCGCCGGTGCCGCCGCCGGTCGGGATCTCGTCCGTGTCGCCCTGCAGCACGCGGATGCGGTCCATCGGAATGCCGAGCTCGCTCGAGGTCAGCATGGCATAGGCGGTCTCATGGCCCTGGCCGGTGCTCTGGGTGCCGACCAGCACCTCCACCATGCCGTCGGCGGCGAAGCGCAGCTCGGCGCGCTCCGTGGGCCCGCCGCCCGTCGCCTCCAGGTAGTAGGCGAGGCCGATGCCGCGCCGCTTGCCGCGCCGCGCCGCCTCCGCCTTGCGCGCCGGGAAGCCGGCCCAGTCGGCCTTGGCGAGGGCATTGTCCAGCACGCGGGCGAACTCGCCGCTGTCATAGCGCTGGCCGATCGCGGAGACGTAGGGCATGGCGCTGGACGGCACCATGTTGCGCTTGCGCAGCTCGACACGGTCGATGCCGAGCTCCCGCGCCGCGGTGTCGATCAGCCGCTCCACCACGTAGTTGCTCTCCGGCCGGCCGGCGCCGCGATAGGCGTCCACGGGGACGGTGTTGGTCAGCACGCCGAGGACGCGGGCGTGGATCGCCTGGAAGTTGTAGACGCTGGCCAGCACCTTGGTGCCCGCCATGGTCGGGATCATCGGCGCGAAGGTGTTCAGGTAGGCGCCCATATTCGCGTAGTTGCGCGTGCGCAGCGCCAGGAACTTTCCGTCCTTGTCGAGCGCGAGCTCGCCCAAGGTGATGTTGTCCCGGCCATGGGTGTCGGAGAGGAAGGCCTCGGTCCGCTCCGCCGTCCACTTCACCGGCCGGCCGAGGCGCCGCGCCGCCATGCAGACCAGCGCGTACTCGGCGTAGAGATAGAGCTTCATGCCGAAGCCGCCGCCGACATCCGGCGTCACCACGCGGATC
>DASQVL010000016.1:0-4511 GCA_035640795.1 Crenalkalicoccus sp.
GAGAGCGAGGGGTCGGCGGGGTCGTAGCTCGCCAGGGCGACGAGCAGGGCGAGGCCGGCGAGCCCCGCCAGGATGCCGAGCAGCTCCGCCCCCCGCCGCCGCAGCGCCGCCTTCACGGCTGGCGAGGCGAAGCGGCGGACGCCGGCGAGATTCATGCGGTCGGCGGCGGCGCGGGCCATGCGGCTCCTCACATCCCGTCCGAGGTATAGCCCGGAACGGCCGATGCGAAAGCCGTTTCGCGCGCAACCAGCGCCCCACATTGCGGGAAATCCACTGGCCCGCGCAGCCCCCATGGCCGCATGCTCACCGCACCTCCACGGAGGACCCGGCCATGCGCGCGACCGTCCTGCTGCTTGCCCTGGCTGCCGGCGGCCTCGCCCTTGCGCCGCCCGCGGAGGCGCGGAAGGCGGGGCGCGGCTGGACCCGCTCCGCCTTCAGCACGCACCGCAACGGTGTCCTCTTCAACCGGCAGACCACCTACCAGCGCAACAACCTGACCGGCGCCTATACGCGGGAGACGGTGGCGACCGGCGCCAATGGCCGGGTGCGCACGCATGAGCAGTCGGGCTTCACCCATGGCGGCGTGACCGCGGGCACCGGGACGGTGACGCGGCCGGACGGCCAGACCTATGGCGTCACGCGGAACTCGGTGAACACGGGCGGCGCCTGGGACCGCACGACGACGGTGACCGGGCCGAACGGCGTCGTCTCCACCAACCAGGTGACCGGCAGCCTGAACCGCGCCACGGGGGCCTTCCAGAGCAACGCGACGATCACCCGGCCGGGCGGGGTGGAGACGCGCTCGGTGACCGGGACGGCGCTCGGCGGGCAGTTCAGCGGCCAGAGCACGATCACGCGGCCGGACGGCTCGGTCTATGTGAAGCCGGTGACGGCGGACAAGACCCGCGAGTGATGTGAGAAGGCAAGGGGGAAGGGCAGCGCCCTTCCCCGGCAGCCCGCCGTTCAGAAGGTCCGGCTGAGCGAGAACACCACGCGGCCGTCGCAGATGCGCTGGCCCTGGTCGGCGCGCACGGCGACCGGCGCACAGTCCCGCTTGTTGATGTTGGTGTCGTACCAGCCGACCGACGCGATGAAGCCCCAGTAGACCTCGTGCGAGACGCTGATCCCGTACCACAGGTAGTCCGGCGTGCCGAAGCGCGGGTTGCGCTCGATCCACTGGTAGCCGAGGCGGAGGGAGCCGGTGAAATCGTAGGGCAGGGTGATGTCGGTGCCGCCTTCCACGTAGTAGCCGTTGCCCGAGCGGCCGAAGTAGTTCGGCGAGTAGTTGAAGGAGAGCAGCAGCTTGAAGATGTCGAGCTGGTAGCTCGCCTTAAGCGCGACCTCCTGGTACTCGTTCAGTTCGGTCCCCGGCGCCTTGTCCTGCCCCGGATAGAGATAGGCGATGTAGCCGATGTCCATGTTCACCGGCCCGACCGGGAAGCGGTAGCCGGCCAGCAGGTCGAGCTCCTGCCGCGTGTCGTTCCAGGGGTTGGCCAGGAAGTAGGCGTTCGACAGGAAGGCGCCGACATAGACGCCGCTCGCGTGCTGGACGTCGGCGGTGAACTGGCCGGCCCAGCGGTTGCGCGTCTGGCTGATGCCGCGGAACAGGTAGTCGCTGACCACTGCCGGCGTCGCGGTGACGGTGAGGCCGAGCTGCTCGACCTCGAAGGCGCGGGCCGGGGGCGCGGCGAGCAGGCCGGCCGCCAATGTCAGGGTCGCAACGAAAACGGCCGTGCGCAGGCGCAGCGACCGGTACTGCTTCAGCATCATGGTCCCCCTTGCTACTGGACTGCGGTGTCGCGCAACAATTGCCGCCGCGCCATTCGGAATGCCGTAAAGGCGGCGGCGGGTCCGGCCGGCCCCCCCGCCGGCCGGACCCCTGCGCTCAGGCCAGGCGCTCGCCGTGCTGCGTGACGTCGAGGCCCTCGCGCTCCTCCTCCTCAGGGACGCGCAGGCCGACGATCACATCGACCACCTTGAGGATGATGAAGGTGGCGATGGCGGTGTAGACGAAGACCGCGGCCACCGCCTTGCACTGGATGATGAACTGGGCGAGCGAGCCGCTGACCCCCTCCGGCGACGCCGGCGTCGCGGAGAGCGGGCCGTAGGCGAAGAAGCCGGTGAGCAGCGAGCCGACGATGCCGCAGACGCCGTGCACGCCGAAGGCGTCCAGGCTGTCGTCATAGCCGCACATGTGCTTCAGCGCCGTCGCCCCCCAGAAGCCGGCAAGCCCCGCGACCGCGCCGATGATCAGCGCCGGCACCGGCAGCACGAAGCCCGAGGCCGGCGTGATGGCGACGAGGCCCGCGACCGCGCCGGAGATCGCACCCAGCACGGAGGGCTTCCCCTTGGTCGCCCATTCGGCGAACATCCAGGCCATGGCGGCGACGGCGGTCGCCACCTGCGTCACCAGCATCGCCATGCCCGCGCGGCCGCCCGAGGCGACGGCCGAGCCCGCATTGAAGCCGAACCAGCCGACCCAGAGCAGCGAGGCGCCGATCACCGCGAGGGCCAGGTTGAAGGGCGCCATGTTGTCCTGGCCGTAGCCCACGCGCTTGCCGAGCATGATGGCCGCGACCAGGCCCGCGACGCCGGCATTGATGTGCACCACCGTGCCGCCCGCGAAGTCGAGCGCGCCAAGGCCGAAGATCCAGCCCGTCGGCTGCCACACCCAGTGCGCGATCGGCGCGTAGACCAGCAGCGACCACAGCACGCTGAACAGCACCATGGCGCTGAACTTCATGCGGTCGGCGAAGGCGCCGGTGATCAGCGCCGGCGTGATGATGGCGAAGGTCATCTGGAACATGACGAAGACGCTCTCGGGGATGGTGGTCGGCACCGCCGCGTCGCCGCTGCCCAGGGCGAAGGGCTTGTCCCAGTTCTCCGCGAGGCCGTTGAGGACGAGGCGGCTGGTGCCGCCGATCCACGGGCTGCCATCGGTGAAGGCCAGGCTGTAGCCGGCCAGCATCCACGCCACGGTGACCAGGCAGCAGATCATGAAGCTCTGCATCATGGTCGCCAGCACGTTCTTTTTGCGCACCATGCCGGCATAGAAGAGGGCGAGGCCCGGGATGGTCATCAGCAGCACGAGCGCCGTGGCGGAGAGCATCCAGGCGGTGTCGCCGGTATCCACCTTGGGCGCGTCATCGGCCCAGGCGGGCAGCGCCGTCAGCAGCAGCGCCGCGAGCGTGGCGCCGGCGGCGCCGAGCCTCGCGGGCCGGCCGGCCGGCTTGTGTGCGGGCGGAATCCTCATTCGTCTTGTTCCCTGTTCAGGTCGGAGTTCGGAAGGGGAGGGCGGCGCTAGAGTGCCGCCGCGTCGGTCTCCCCGGTGCGGATGCGCAGCGCCCGCTCCACGTCGAGGACGAAGATCTTGCCGTCGCCGATCTTGTCGCTGCGGGCGGCGCTGGCGATCGCTTCCACCACGCCGTCGGTCAGCTCGTCGGGGACCACGACCTCGATCTTGATCTTGGGGAGGAAGCTCACCTGGTACTCGGCCCCGCGGTAGATCTCGGTCTGCCCCTTCTGGCGACCGAACCCCTTCACCTCGGTCACCGTCAGCCCCTGGACGCCGAGCGGGATCAGCGCCTCGCGCACCTCGTCGAGCTTGAAGGGCTTGATGAATGCCATCACGAGCTTCATGGCCCTCGGCCTCCTGCGCCTTGCCACCGGACTGACACCTTCCAAATCCCGTGCCAGTGCGGAGGCGGCCGGCGGGCTACACTTTGCCCAAAAACCAGGCAATGGCACGGTCAGAGGGCGCAGGGCGGGGGGGTTTGATGAGCGCAACTATCGAGGTTGCGGCCTGCGTGGTGGGCGCGGGGCCGGTCGGGGCGACGCTCGCCGCGACGCTGGCGGCGGGCGGCCTGCCGGTCGCCGTGGTGGACCGGGCGCCGCTGCCGCCGATGGAGCTGCAGGAGTTCGACGGCCGCGCCTACGCGATTGCGCTCACCTCGAAGCGGCTGCTGGACGCTTCCGGCATCTGGGCGCGGCTGCCGGAGCCGCCCTGTCCGATCGAGCGCATCCGTGTGGCGGATGGCCGCCCCGGCGAGCGCGCCTCGCCGCTTGCGCTGCAATTCGATGCCGAGGCGGTCTCCGACGAGCCCTTCGGCTTCATGGTGGAGGCCCGCGCGCTGCGCGTCGCGCTGAACGCCCGGCTACCGCATCTGCCGGGGCTCGCCGTCTTCGCGCCGGCGGAGGCTGCGGTCGAGCGGCGGGCGGCGGGGGCGGAGGTCACGCTCGGCTGCGGCACGCGCATCGCGGCCCGGCTCGTCGTGGCGGCGGAGGGGCGGGGCAGCCCGCTCCGGCGCCAGGCCGGCATCCGGGCCGCGACGCTCGACTACCACCAGATCGGCATGGTCGGCGCCTTCGCGCATGAGCTGCCGCACCGCAACGTGGCGCTCGAGCAGTTCCTGCCGAACGGGCCCTTCGCGCAGCTGCCGCTCGCCGGCCCCGGCGGCTTCGGCACGGCGGCGCTGCCGCATGCCTCGGCCTTCGTCTGGACGGACCGGACG
>DASQVL010000017.1:0-3815 GCA_035640795.1 Crenalkalicoccus sp.
CGATGCTCATGCCACCGGAAGCCGAGCCGGTGATGCCGGCCAGGACGGTGACGCTGATCGCCTCGTTGATCAGGGGGTCGGGGATCGCCCTGAGCGCCTCGCGGATGACGAGAAACCCGGGAAGGGCGGCGATGACCGCACCGAAGCCATACTCTGAGGCGGTGTTCAAGGAGGCGAGCAGAGCCCCGCCGACTGCCGCCTTCGAGCCTTCTGCAAAGCGCGCGGCGACCTCGCGGTAGGCAAAGATCAGCACGGTGAGGATGCCGGCCAGCAACGCCCCCAGCACAGCCCAGATCGCCGCGACGGAAGACACCTGCGTGACGAGCGGATGGTCGAGACCGGGAAGCGCGACCTCGCTCCTCGTTCCGTAATAGGCGACGATCAGCGAGGTAAGCACCTTGTTCAGCACCCCGACCACGACCAGCGGCAGGATGGCGACGGCCGGGTGCGGCAGCCGCTCCGACGCGACCGGCTCGGGCTCGTTGGTGTGGCCCTCTCCATAACCCTCGCCCGCGCTGGCGGCCTGCCGCCGGCGCCAGTTCAGGTAGGTGAGGCCCACGACAAGGATGAACCCTGCGCCGATCGTGCCCAGCACGGGCGCAGCCCAGGTGTCCGTCCCGAAGAAGGTGGTCGGGATGATGTTTTGGATCTGCGGCGTCCCCGGCAGCGAATCCATGGTGAAGGTGAAGGCACCGAGCGCAATCGTTCCCGGGATCAGCCGCTTCGGGATGTTGCCTTCCCTGAACATCTCCGCGGCGAAGGGATAGGCCGCGAACACGACCACGAACAGCGAGACGCCGCCATAGGTCAGGATGGCGCAGACCAGTACGATGGACAGCATCGCGCGCTGATGGCCGATCAGGCCGATCACAGCCGCGACGATCGACTTCGAGAAGCCCGACAGCTCGATGACCTTGCCGAACACCGCCCCGAGCAGGAAGACCGGAAAGTAGAGCTTCACGAAGCCGACCATCTTGTCCATGAAGAGACCGGTGAAGACCGGTGGCACCGCCGCCGGATCGGTGAGCAGCACGGCCCCCAACGCGGCCACCGGTGCGAACAGGATGACACTGAAGCCGCGATAGGCGACAAACATCAAGAAGACCAGGGCGCCGACGGCGATCACGAAGCTCATGGCGTTCCTTTCCTTGCTGTTCGAGGCCGGCCGTCCCGCAGCTACGGGGCGCACAGCGACGCCCGACTAGGTCGCTCCGGTGCCGGGCCGCAGGCGCGAGCGAACTGGCGGGCTAGTAGGCGCCGGTGTAGGTCGTCATCACCAGGCGATCCGTCTTCAGTTCCCGGATGCGCTCCTCCTCTTCCGCGACCGCGTCCTCGAGGATGTCGCGGGCGGACACCACGCCGACGACCCTGCCGTCCTCGACCACCACGAGGTGGCGCACCCGATCCTTCTTCATCAGCAGCATGCAGCGATCAATCGTGTGCGCGGGCGTGACGTAGAGCACCTCCGGCGTCATGACCTCGTGCACCCTGGTGTCCCTCGCCGTCCTGCCGTGGAGTTCCACCTTCCGTGCGAGGTCACGCTCGGAGAAGATGCCGACGGGTTTGTCGCCCGCCTGGACGACCAGCATACCGACATCCTTCTCGGCCAGCATCTCAAGCGCCGCGTGGACGGTGGCCTCGGCGGGGACCGAGAAGACGATGCCTCGGCGTGGCCCGAGCAGCTCCTCGACCGACTTCCAAGACCGCTCCATGTCAGCCTCCCTCCGATCCCCCGGAGCCGCCGCCCTTGCGTGCCAGGGCGCGCAGGCCACCCTCGGCCTCCTCCCGGCTTTCATAGATGTGCGGCGATACCTGGCGGCGGCGCAGCGCCTCGCCGAACTTCATGTGCATGAAGGCGCTCGTCGTGTACCGTGTGACACTGGAGTAGAACCGCTGGACCAGGTCGCGGACCATATCGGTGTAGTCGTCCAGCAACTCGGGCAGGATCGTGAAGTGGTCGTAGTTCACGATGGCCGGCACCTTCCGATCCAGGGACGTGAGGCGTTCCGCCACCGCCCTGTGTATCCGTTCGATGTCCTCGCGCCGCCGGATGCGGAAGCCCTCGAAGTTGATGAAGAAGACATCCTCGGCCGGGTCATAGGTCAGGCGCGCCTCGAGCGGCAGGCTCAGCCATTCCTCGCGGTAGTGCATCGGGCCCAGGGCGAAGATGCGCGCGTCCATCGGCGCCGGATCCCTCGGGATCAGGGGCCTGAAGCCCATCTCCGGCAGGATGTCTCGTTCGATATCGAGGCCGGGAGCGACCTCCGCCAGCTCCAGCCCGTCAGGGCAGAGGCGGAACACACAGCGGTCGGTCACGTAGAGCACCGGCTGCCCACGCCGCGCGGCGAGCCGGCCGCTGAAGGTGCGGTGTTCGACACGCCCGATGAATTTCGGGTCGCCACGCGCGGCGAAGGTGCCGAGGAAGACCACCTTCTTGGCGTTCTGGCTGATATTGATGAAGCCGCCCGCGCCGGCCAGCCTCGGGCCGAATCTGCTGACGTTGACGTTCCCCTCGCGGTCCGCCTGCGCCATGCCGAGGAACGCCGCATCGAGCCCGCCGCCATCGTAGAAGTCGAACTGCGCGGGCTGGTCGATGAGCGCCTCGATATTGCTTGCCGCACCGAAATCGAGCCCCCCCGCCGGCAGCCCGCCGATGGTACCCGGCTCGGTGGTGAGGGTCAGGTACTCCAGCATCCGCTCCTCGTTGGCGACGCTGGCGACTCCCTCCGGCATGCCGATGCCGAGATTGACGACGCTGTTGGGACGCAACTCGAAGGCGGCACGGCGCGCGATGACCTTACGGGGCCCCATCGGCATCGGGGGCAGGGAGCGCATTGGCACGCGGATCTCGCCGCTGAAGGCCGAGCTGTAGGGCGTGGCGAAGGTCTGCCAGTGCGCCTCGGGCGGCGCGACCACGATGCAATCGACCATGGCACCGGGGATGCGCACCAGGCGGGCGTTCAGGCTGCCTGCCTCGGCCAGGCGCTCGACCTGGACGATGACCACTCCGCCCGAGTTGCGGGCCGCCGTAGCGATGGCCAGCGCTTCGAGGATCAGCGCCTCCTTCTCCATCGTCACATTGCCGTCCGGGTCCGCAGTCGTACCGCGCAAGATCGCCACGTCGATCGGCAGCGCTCGGTAGAAGAGGTATTCCTCGCCGCGAAGGGTGACCGCCTCGACGAGGTCCTCGGCGGTGCGGGCGTTGATCCGACCGCCACCGTGGCGCGGGTCGACGAAGGTGTCGAGGCCGACGCGGGTGACGGTGCCGGGCTTGCCGGCGGCGATGTCACGGAAGAGGTGGGAGATCACTCCCTGGGGCAGGTTGTAGGCCTCGATCCTGTCCTCGAGCGCGAGGCGCTGGAGCTTCGGGCAAAGTCCCCAATGCCCGCCGATCACCCGCCGCACCAAGCCCTCGTGGCCGAGGTGGTTGAGTCCTCGTTCCCCCCCATCCCCCTGGCCGGCGGCGTAGATCAGGGTGAGGTCGCGCGGGTGGCCCTGCGCCAGGAAGCGCCGCTCCAGTTCCACCGCGACGCCCTCGGCGAAGCCGATGCCAACGAAGCCGCCGGTCGCCACCGTGGCGCCATCGCGGATCAGTTGGACCGCGTCGCCCGTTGAAACGACCTTGTCTCGCCGGGTGATCCGGCCGCCGCCCAGCAGCGGATGCGCGCTTTGTCCGGCCACGATCCTCCTCCCCTCGGATGGCGCTCGGCGGCGCTCTCATTGCGCTGTGGCGCGGTAACGGCAAAATTCTGATCCGGTTTCGGCCTGACAGGACGGTCGCGTCGCGTAGCGCTGTGCAGAACGACTGGGCCGGC
>DASQVL010000018.1:0-3167 GCA_035640795.1 Crenalkalicoccus sp.
GAAAACGGAATAGAAAAAGGATGGAGGGGGTCTTGGGGGAGGAAGTTCCCTTCCTCCCCCAAGGGCAAGCTACGCGCCCCTCAGGCCCGCTTCGGCGGCGTCGCCGGCCAGCTCTGGATCAGCCTGTCATAGTCCACCGTCTCCCCCTGCGGCTTCTCATTGGCGAGCTTCCGCTGCGGCGCGACGTTGCCGTCCTTCTGCGCCTGCTCGTACCAGCGCTCGGCGGTGGTGCGCGGGTTGAGCTTCGGTCCGCACTCGCCCTGCACGCCGGCGCGCTCCAGCCGCTCCATCACGCTGTCCTGCGCGGCGGCCAGCGCGTTCATCGCCTCCTGCGGCGACTTCGCGCCGGAGGACGCATCGCCGATGTTCTGCCACCAGAGCTGGGCGAGGCGCGGATAGTCCGGCACGTTCACCCCCGTCGGCGTCCACTGCACGCGCGCCGGCGAGCGGTAGAACTCGATCAAGCCCCCGAGCTTCGGCGCGCGCTCGGTGAAGCTCGGGTGCCAGATGTCGCTCTCCCGGATGAAGGTGAGGCCGACATGGCTCTTCTTCAGGCTGGTGGTCTTGGCGACGCAGAACTGGGCGTAGAGCCAGGCGGCGCGGCGGCGGTCCGCCGGTGTGGATTTCAGCAGCGTCCAGGAACCCGCATCCTGGTAGCCGAGCTTCATCCCCTCCTTCCAGTAGGCGCCGTGCGGGGAGGGCGCCATGCGCCACTTCGGCAGGCCGTCGGCGTTCACCACGGCGAGGCCAGGCTTCACCATGTCCGCGGTGAAGGCGGTGTACCAGAAGATCTGCTGCGCGATGTTGCCCTGCGCGGGCACCGGGCCGGACTCGCTGAAGGTCATGCCGGCCGCCTCGGGCGGGGCGTACTTCTTCAGCCACTCGACATACTTGGTCACCGCATAGACCGCGGCGGGGCCGTTGGTGTCGCCGCCGCGCTCGACGGAGGAGCCGGTCGGGCGGCAGCCCTCCATGCGGATGCCCCATTCATCCACCGGCTTGCCGTTTGGGATGCCGCGGTCGCCGTTGCCGGCCATGGAGAGCCAGGCATCGGTGAAGCGCCAGCCGAGCGAGGGGTCCTTCTTGCCGTAGTCCATGTGGCCGTAGACCCGGACGCCGTCGACCTCCTTCACCGTGTTGGTGAAGAACTCGGCGATGTCCTCATAGGCCGACCAGTTCACCGGCACACCGAGCTCGTAGCCGAACTGCTTCTGGAAGGCCTGCTTGATCTGCGGCCGGGTGAACCAGTCGTAGCGGAACCAGTAGAGGTTCGCGAATTGCTGGTCCGGCAGCTGATAGAGCTTGCCGTCCGGCCCGGTGCCGAAGCTGCGGCCGATGAAGTCGTCCACGTCCAGCGTCGGCAGCGTCACCGCCTTGCCTTCGCCGGCCATCCAGTCGGTCAGCGGCACCGCCTGCTGGTAGCGGAAATGGGTGCCGATCAGGTCGCTGTCATTGACCCAGCCGTCATAGACGTTGCGGCCGGACTGCATCTGGGTCTGGATCTTCTCGACCACGTCGCCCTCCTGCAGCAGGTCGTGCCGCAGGTTGATGCCGGTGATCTCGGAGAAGGCGCGCGCCAGGGTGCGGGCTTCGTATTCGTGCGTCGTGATGGTCTCGGAGACCACGTTGATGTCCTGGCCGCGGAAGGGCTGGGCGGCGCGGATGAAGAACTCCATCTCGGCCATCTGCTGGTCGCGGGAGAGGGTGGAGGGCTGGAATTCCTGCGCCACCCAGCGCTGCGCCGCGTTCTGCGCCTGCGCAAAGCCCGGCCGCGGGCGCATCAGCAGCGCCGGCACGGCCAGCGCCGCGGCGGTGCCCAGCAGCACCGGGCGACGCCCGAAGATCGGTTGATCCGACATGGTCCCTTCCTCCCCAGGACAGGTCCCGCCGGGTTGTCCGGCGGGTGGTGAAAGCGTTGCGGCTACACCCAGCGGAACACCGCCGCCGCGTAGACGAGCGCGAGCCCGAGCGCGCCCCAGAGGGGCGGCCCGAGCAGCGCGACCCAGGCGAGCTGGATGAAGGCCGCGCCGAGCAGCGAAAGGAATAGCCGGTCGCCCCGCGTGGTCGAGAGGCCGAGCACGCCGACCCGTTCGGTCTCCGGACGCCAGAAGGCCAGGCAGGTCATCAGCGCGAGCAGCCCGGCGATGGCCGCGAAGAAGATCGCGGTGGCCGGCGTCCAGGCCATCCAGGACAGGTCCATCACGCGCGCCCCCTATACACGACCGAGGGCGAAGCCGCGCGCGATGTGGTTGCGCACGAACCAGATGACGACGGCGCCCGGGATGATCGTCAGCGTCCCCGCCGCCGCCAGCAGCCCCCAGTCCATCCCGGCGGCGGAGACCGTGCGCGTCATCGTCGCGACGATCGGCTTCGCGTCCACCGTGGTGAGGGTGCGCGCGAGCAGCAGCTCCACCCAGGAGAACATGAAGCAGAAGAAGGCGGCGACACCGACGCCGCCCGCGATCAGCGGCAGGAAGATGCGGAGGAAGAAGGCGGGGAAGGAATAGCCGTCGATCTCCGCGGTCTCGTCGATCTCCCGCGGCACGCCGGACATGAAGCCTTCCAGGATCCAGACGGCCAGCGGCACGTTGAACAGGCAATGCGCAAGTGCCACCGCCCAGGGCGTGTCGAACAGCCCGACCGCGCTGTAGAGCTGGAAGAAGGGCAGGGCGAAGACCGCAGGCGGCGCCATGCGGTTGGTCAGCAGCCAGAAGAAGAGATGCCGGTCGCCGACGAAGCGGTACCGGCTGAACGCGTAGGCCGCCGGCAGCGCCACGCCGATCGAGATCAGCGTGTTCAGCACCACGTATTCCAGGCTGTTGATGTAGCCGCTGTACCAGGACGGGTCGGTGAAGATGCGCCGGTAGTGCATCAGCGTCGGCGCCTGCGGCCAGAGGGTCATGCCGCCGGCGATCTCGGCGTTGGTCTTCAGGCTCATGGTGACGAGCCACCAGATCGGCACCAGCAGGAAGAGCAGGTAGAGCCAGAGCCCCAGGCGCGGCAGCCAGGGCGCGCCGGCGCCGGCGCGGAGCCGCGCCGCGGCCCTGGGCTGCGCGCCGCTCACCGCACCGCCTCGCTCTGGCTGCGGGTGGTGGTGGCGTAGAAGACCCAGCAGACCGTCAGGATGATCAGGTTGTAGACGATGGACATTGCCGCCGCCTTGCCCA
>DASQVL010000019.1:0-13688 GCA_035640795.1 Crenalkalicoccus sp.
CCCGGCGCAGCGCGGCCTCTCCGACGCCACCCGCCGCTTCGATGCCCGGCTCGCCCTGCTGCTGGCGAACCATATCGGCGAGGCGGAGGTGCTGGCAGGCAATCGCGCCGGCGCGCCAGTCCGCCGGCTCAGCCATGCAGGAAGAAGAAGGCCAGCGCCAGCATGGCGTAGATGCCGACCAGCAGCAGCCCCTCGAACCAGTTGGTTGAGGCATCCGCCGCGACGGAGCGGACGACGAAGGCGGTGCCGGCCACCGCGAAAAGGTCGAGCGGGCTGCCGAAGACCAGGCTCATCGGCGCCCCGATCAGGAAGGAGAGCAGCGCCAGCAGCGGCGCCACCACCAGCGCCATCTGGATGGCGGAGCCGACGCAGATGCTGAAGGCGAGGCTCATCCGGTCCTGCCGCGCGAACACCACCGCGGCGAAGATGTCCGCCGCCGTGCCGGTCAGCGCGAGCGGCACGACGCCGAGGAAGACGGTGGAGAGGCCGAGCTGCCGCCCCGTCTCCTCCAGCGCGCCGGAGACCATCTCCGCGAGGCCGGCGATGGCGACGGTGCCCCCCAGCATGAGGCCGAGCGCGGTCCAGAGGCTCCAGGACGGCTCCTCGCCCGGCTCCCGCCCGGCGAAGACGGAGCGGTGCGTCACCAGGGTGAACACCAGATTGCCCGCATAGAGCAGCAGCAGCACGCCGGCCACGCCGAGGCTCAGCTCCTGCTCCGTCACGCGCAGCGAATCCTCCCCGGCCGGGCGCTGCGCCAGGTCGAAGACCGCGGGCAGCAGCAGGGCGATCACCAGCAGGGTGAGCAGGGTGGAGAGCAGCCGTGCCGAGGGGTTCCCCAGCTCCTGCGTCTGGCGCGACCAGCCGCCGACCAGCGCGGCGAGACCAAGGCCGAACAACGCCGTGCCGATGATGGAGCCGGTGATCTGCGCCTGCACCACCTCGACATGCCCGGCCGCCAGCACGAACAGGGCGAGGATCAGCTCCGCCACGCTGCCGAAGCTGACATTGAGCAGGCTGCCAATGGCGGGGCCGAGATGGCAGGCGAGCTGCTCCGTCCCGCGCCGCACCCAGTCGGCCAGTACGGCGATCGCCGCCCCGCCCGCGGCGAAGGTCCAGATCGGGCCAAGGTCTAGCAGGCCGCAGGCGGCCGCCGCCGGCACCAGCGCCAGGGGCGCGTAGCGGAGCATGGCGGGAGAACCGCGCGTGGCCCTGCCGGTTCGCCAGCCGGCGCAATCAGCGGCTTGCCAGATCACGCGCGGCTTCCTAGGCAGGCCGTGCATGGCGTCCGCCCTTCCCCTGCCCCTTCCGGACGCGGCACCGTGAGCGCTGGCGAGGTCCGGCGCTCGCACGCGGCGCCGGAGGATGAGGCCTTCCTGCACGCCCTCGGCGACCGGCTGCGGCTGCTGCGCGCGCGCCGCGGCGTGACGCGGCGCGACCTCTCCCGCGGCTCCCGGGTTTCGGAGCGCTACATCGCGCAGATCGAGGGTGGCAGCGGCAACATCTCCGTCCTGCTGCTGCGGCGCATCGCCCGCGCGCTCGGCCTTTCGGTCGAGGAGCTGGTGGCGGAGCGGCCGGAACGGACGGTCGAGCGCGTGCTGCTCGAGCAGGTGGTGGCGCAGCTTCCCGAATCCCGCCTGTCCGAGGCGCGCGGCCTGCTGCTGGCGCGGCTCGGGCGGCAGGAGGCACGCTCCCGCACCCGGCGCGTCGCGCTGATCGGGCTGCGCGGCGCGGGCAAGTCCACGCTGGGGCGGATGCTGGCCGCCCGCCTCGGCGTCCGCTTCGTGGAGCTCGATTGGGAGGTGGAGCGCGAGGGGCGGATGGAGCTTTCCGACATCTTCGCGGTACACGGGCAGGAGGGCTTCCGGCGGCTGGAACGCGAGGCGCTGCAGCGCCTGGTGCGGGAGGGTACCCCGGCGGTGATCGCCGCCGGCGGCGGCATCGTGGCGGAGCCCGCGACCTTCGAGTTCCTGCTGGACACCTGCGTGACGGTCTGGGTGCGCGCGACGCCGGCGGAGCATATGCGCCGCGTGATCGAGCAGGGCGACACGCGGCCGATGCGCGACAATGCGCGCGCCATGGACGATCTGCGCGCCATCCTGGCGAGCCGCGAGGCGCTCTATGCCAAGGCGGACGCCATCCTGGACACCTCTGGCCGCACGCCGGAGGAGAGCCTGGCGGCGCTGCTGGCGCTGCCGGGCGTGGCGCCGGCGGAGCAGGCGGCGGAGGGAGGCGGGGCATAGGTGGCCCTTGGGGGAGGAGGGGAAGCTCCTCCCCCAAGACCCCCTCTGCCCTTTTTCTCATCCTTTCTCGGCGGCGCTTGCCCTTTTCGCCGGGAAGACTCCCAGCCAGGCTGTTTCCGGGGCGGGCCGTGCTCGCCGAAAGCCGGGCCCTACCCTTCCCCGGCTTTCGCTTCCGCCTCCAGCGCCGCCCTGAACCGCTCCGGCACCGGGATCGCCTTCATCTTCGTGTTGTCCACGAAGGCGCAGACCAGCATCGCCTCATAGACCAGCCGCTCCCCGACGCGCCCGGTCACCGCGAAGCGCAGCGAGGAGCCGCCGAGCCGCGTGAGCCGGACCGCGCTCTCCAGCGTGTCCCGCGGCGTCACGGGGCTGCGGAAGTCGAGCGACACATGCACGAAGGGCGTCCCGATGCCGAGATCGACGTTCAGCTCGTACCAGCCGATGCCGACCCGTTCGATGAACCAGGCCTCCACCGCTTCCATCGCGTAGTCGAGGAAGCGCGCCGTATAGGCGATGCGCGCGGCATCGGTCTCGCCCCAGGTGATGCGGCGGCGATGGATGAACGGCTCAGTAGGTCTCAACGTGGTACCGCCCGCTGTCCCGCATCGCGGCGGCGACCGCCGGCCAATCCAGGCCATGCGCCACGCCGATCTCGGCCATCGCCGCCTCGACGCCCGCTTCCAGTCCCTTGAGGCCGCAGACATAGAGATAAGTGTTCGGCCGCGCCAGCAGGGCGGCGAGGTCCGCCGCGCGGGCGCGCATGCGGTCCTGCACGTATTCCTTCGGCCGGTCCGGCAGACGGCTATAGACCAGTTCCTGGTGCATCAGCGCCGCCGGCAGCTTCTGCAGCGGACCGAAATAGGGCAGCTCCTGCGGCGTGCGCGCGCCGAAGAAGAGGTGCAGCCGCCCGCGCCCCGCGCTGGTCAGGCGCCGCCGCCGCTCGGTGAAGGCGCGGAAGGGCGCAGCACCTGTGCCGGTGCAGACCATGATGATGTCGGCCTCCGGATCGTCCGGCATCAGGAAGGTGGCGCCGAAGGGGCCGATGACCGGCACGGTGTCGCCGATCTTGAGGTCGCAGAGCCAGTTGGAGGCAACGCCGCGGAACAGCGTCCCGTCCTCGCGCGGCTCCGCCACGCGCTTCACCGTCAGCGCCAGGTTGTTGGTGTTCGGCCGTTCACCGTCCCGCGCCGAGCAGATGGAGTAGAGCCGCATGGCGTGCGGCCTTCCGTTCGCGTCCACGCCGGGCGGCACCACGCCGATGCTCTGTCCCTCCAGCACCGGGAAGGGCACCGTGCCGAAATCCAGGATGACGTGGTGCACGTCCGAGGAAGTGCCGGACTTGGTCACCCGGATGTTGCCCGTGACCTTCGCCATGGCCGCGTTGGCGCGATTGAACAGGTTGACGCGCGGCTTGGCAGCCGAGGCTGGCGCGCGCACGCGGCCGCCGGCGCCCTTGTGCGCGTCGGCGATCAGCGCGGCGGCTTCCTCGTCCAGCGCATCCACCGGCGCGCCCTCACCCGTCGTCGCGGGCTCCGGCGGGCGCGGCGGCAGCTCCTGCCAGCCGAACTGGTCCTCCAGGCTGAAGGCGGCGGTCACCTGGAACCAGTTGTCGATGGCGCCCGTCGGGCAGGGTGCGACGCAGTCCATGCAGTAATTGCACCTGCCCGGATCCACGACATAGTTGTTCTCGTCATGGGTGATGGCGCCGACCGGGCAGGTCGCCTCGCAGGTATTGCAGCGGATGCAGATCTCCGGATCGATCAGATGCTGCTTGAGAGCGGCGCCGCCATCCATGGCCGGACCTCAGTTCCAGATCTTCACGTATTCGAAGTTTCCTGGCTTGTTGTCGATGCCCACCTTGGGCGGAGCGATCCAGCCGGCGAAGTCGCCCGCCGCGCTCACCGGCCGCATCAGGCCGGTGATGTAGAGGTCGTCCTCGGAGGAAGGCAGCCAGCGCTCGCGGTTCGCGACGAAGCTCGCCTCATCCACCACCCTGCCCTCGGGGTCCGCATGGATCTTCGAGAACTCGCCGATGCGCCGATTGAACGCGACATGCGGCAGGGTCAGGCCGAAGGGGATGCCGGCCTTCTCGATCGCCTTGTTCCAGCGGTTCACCCCCGCTTGGCAATCCGCGACATAGTCGTCGCGCAGCCGCATGTTGAGCCCGGAGAGCGCCGGCACATCCTCCTTCACGATGGCGCCGTCCACGCAGCGCAGCACCGGATAGGTCGCGTCGAGCAGCCGGTGGTCGTCCTCGATCTTGTCCTCGCGGTACCGGCCCTTCAGGCCGGCATTGTAGGCATTGGCCGCGTTGGTCGAAACCTCGCTGCCGAACAGGTCGAGGGTCAGCGAGAAGTGCAGGTTCATCTTGCGCTGCAGCGTCGGCAGGTCGATGACGCCCAGCGCCCGGATGCGCTCCGCATCGTTCGGGTCCTCGATGCCCGCCTCCTTCATCGCCTGGCAGGTGCGCTCGATGATGCGCTGCACCCCGGTCTCGCCCACGAACATGTGGTGGGCTTCCTCGGTCAGCATGAAGCGGCAGGTGCGGGAGAGCGGGTCGAAGCCCGACTGGGCCAGCGCTTCCAACTGCATCTTGCCGTCGCGGTCGGTGAAGAAGGTGAACATGAAGAAGCTGACCCAGTCCGGCGTGCGCTCGTTGAAGGCGCCGAGCATGCGCGGGCTGTCGGCATCGCCACTCCGCCGGCGCAGCAACTCCTCCGCCTCCTCGCGCCCGTCGCGGCCGAAATGCTTCTGCAGCAGGTAGACCATGGCCCAGAGGTGGCGCCCCTCCTCCACATTCACCTGGAAGAGGTTCCGCATGTCGTAGAGGCTGGGCGCGGTCTTGCCGAGGTGGCGCTGCTGCTCGACCGAGGCGGGCTCGGTGTCGCCCTGGATGGTGATCAGGCGGCGCAGCATGCCGCGATACTCGCCCGGCACCTCCTGCCAGGCGGGCTCGCCCTTGTGCTGGCCGAAGCCGATGCTGCGGCCCTCCACCTTCGGCGCCAGCAGGATGCCCCATTTGTATTCGGGCATCTTCACGTAGTCGAACTTGGCCCAACCCTTCGGGTCCACCGAGATCGCGGTGCGGAGGTAGACCAGCGCTTGCTGGAAACCGTCCGGCCCCATGTCCTTCCACCAGTCGATATAGCCGGGGTGCCAGGTCTCCAGCGCCTTGCGCACCCGCGCATCGGCGTTGAGGTCCACGTTGTTCGGGATCAGGCCGTCATAGTCGACGTTCATGCCGTCCGGCATCGGTGTCTCTCCCCTAGACGCGGTTGCGGTCGAAGCTCGGCTGCACGCCGGAGCCGTACATCTTCAGCGCGCCCTGCTCGCCCACCGCGTTCGGGCGCTGGAAGATCCAGTTCTGCCAGGCGGTCAGTCGGCCGAAGATGCGCGTCTCCATCGTCTCCGGCCCGACGAAGCGGAGATTGGCCTCCATCCCCGTCAGCGCGTCCGGGGAGAAGCTGGTGCGCTCCTCCAGCATGATGCGGAGCTCGTCCTCCCAGTCCGTCTCGTCATGGGCATAGGTGACGAGGCCCATCTCCTCCGCCTCCTCCGCCTCGATGGGCGTGCCCTGCCGCGCCTCGGCGGCCGTCACGCTCTCGGGCTCCCCCCAGAAGCGGGCCTGCAGGCGGGTCAGGCCGTTCGCCATCGGGTAGGCACCGAAGTTCAGGGGCGAGAGGGTGAGCGCTGCGGGTGGGCGATTGTCGCCGGCCCGCTCGCCCACCAGCATCGCGCTGCGATCAGCGGCGAAGGCGAGCTCGACGAGCGTCCCGGCGAAGCAGCTGCCCGGCTCGATGAGCGCGACCAGGCTTCGGGAGGTCACGTCCACCCGCTTGAACACGCGCTTCAGGTAGTGGCGCACCTCGCGGATGAACCAGTCCTGGCGGTGCGCCTGCAGGAAGGCGTCATGCGCCAACACGCCGGCCGCATCGCCCTCGCTGCGGAAGATGAGCACGCCGAGCTCCGGCTCGTTGGTGCGGAGATGCAGGATGGCGTCGTCCAGCTCCCGCGCCATGCGCAGCGGCCAGAAGCGCGCCTCCTTCGCGGCCTCCAGCGTCGCCGGCGGCGGCGCCTCCGGCGCGAGGATGGTGATGGTCGCGAGCCCCCGCCCACGGTCCAGCGCGACGCGCACCGTCGAATAGCTGATCGCGTCGTCCGCGAAGTCGCGGTCGAGCGGCGTCAGCGTCACGCCCTTCGCGTCACGCGGGCGGTCGGTGCGGGCGGCGAAGGCCGCGGCGCGCTCGGCGATCCGCGTCTCCCAGCCGGAGGGCGGCACCACCTCATCCACGAGGCGCCACTCCATGGCGCGACGGCCGCGCACGCCTTCCTCGGTCCCGCAGAAGATGTCGGCGCGGTCGCGGCGGACACGGCGCTTGTCCGTCACGCGCGTCAGTCCGCCGGTGCCGGGCAGCACGGCCAGCAGCGGCAACTCCGGCAGCGCGACGGCGCTGCGGCGGTCGTCGATCAGCAGGATGTAATCGGTCGAGACCGCCAGCTCATAGCCGCCGCCCGCCGCCGTGCCATTCACCGCGCACACCCAGAACTGGCCGGAATTGGCGGTCGCGTCCTCGATGGCGCAGCGCGTCTCGTTGGTGAACTTGCAGAAGTTGACCTTGTAGCCGTGCGAGGCCTTGCCGAGCATGCGGATGTTGGCGCCGGCGCAGAACACGTTCTCCTTGGCCGAGCGCAGCACCACCGCGCCGACCTCCGGATGCTCGAAGCGCAGGCGCTGCACGGCATCCGCCAGCTCGATATCCACGCCGAGGTCGTAGGAGTTCAGCTTCAGCTCATAGCCCTCGAAGAGGCCGGCCGCTTGGTCCACATCCATCAGCAGATGGGCGACCGGCCCTTCGAAGCGCAGCTTCCAGTGCCGGTAGCGGCCTGGTTCGGTCTGGAAATCGATGCGCGCCATACCGGTCCTCCCGCGGATCTGCATTATAGTGCGCCCAGGGGCGCGGCAGCAAGTAAACTTGCACTATTTTTCCGATCCGCCCCGCACCGCTCGCGCGACGAACTCGGCCACCGCGTCCAGAACCGCTTCGGGCGCCTCGAGATGCGGAGCGTGGCCCACCCCCGGCAACAGCAGCGCCTCGACCGGGCAATAGGCCTCGCGCTCGGCCATCCGCACCTGCTCCACCGTGCCGTGGGGGTCGGCCTCGCCCTGCACGATCAGGAGGGGGACGCGGATGTGCGCGACCTCCGGCTGCAGGTCGAAGGCGCGGGGAAAGTCCGGGTCCAGCCAGG
Organism: Crenalkalicoccus sp.; assembly: GCA_035640795.1. Classification (GTDB taxonomy): domain Bacteria; phylum Pseudomonadota; class Alphaproteobacteria; order Acetobacterales; family Acetobacteraceae; genus DASQVL01. The sequence goes on from DASQVL010000019.1 coordinate 7,488, forward strand.
CGCCGTTCCAGCCGCGGAAGGCGTTGTCCGGGTCGCGGTGCCAGCCGGCGAGGCGGGCGCGCAGGTCGCCCTCCTCGTAGCGTGCCTTCGTCTCGGCGATCGCCGCCAGCCCCGAAGGCTCGGTGAAAAAGTGCGGTGCGATCAGCACGGCGCCGAGCAGGCGGAAATCCTGGTGCGATCCGGCATAGGCTGCGGCGATGGACCCGCCATCGGAATGGCCGACCAGCAGGAAGCGGCGGATCCCCGCTTCCTCCAGCACGCGCGGCAGCACCTCCCGCGCCTCGCGCTGCATGTAGTCGAGCGGAAAGGGCAGCGCTGCGCCCTCCGACTGGCCGTAGCCGAAGCGCGAATAGGCGAGGACACCGCAGCCGGTGCGCCCCGCCAGCGCCGCGGGGAAGTCCCGCCACAGCCCGACGCAGCCCAGCCCCTCATGCAGCAGTACGAGCGTCGGCGCGGCCTCCGGCCCCGGGCCCCACCAGGCCGTCTCCAGCCGCCGCCCGTCCAGGCGGAGCTCGCCGGGCCGGGTGGCGCTCATCGCCGCGTCGCCTCGCGCAGGCGGAAGCGCTGGATCTTGCCCGTGGCGGTCTTCGGCAGCTCCGCCACCGCCTCGATCCAGCGGGGATATTTCCAGGGCCCCGCGCGCAGCTTCACGTGCTCGCGCAGCGCGTCCTCGAGCGACGGGATCGCGGCGCCCTCGCGCAGCACGACGAAGGCCATGGGCTTGAGCAGACCGTCCGCATCCTCCCGCCCCACCACGGCCGCCTCCTGCACGGCGGGGTGCTCCATCAGCGCCGCCTCCACCTCGAAGGGCGAGACCCAGATGCCGCTCGCCTTGAACATGTCGTCGGCGCGGCCCTGGTAGCGGTAGAAGCCCTCGGCATCGCGCAGGTACTTGTCGCCGGTGCGGGTCCATTCGCCCTGGAAGGTGCGGCGGGACTTGTCGCGCTGGTTCCAATAACCCTCGGCGGCGGAGGGGCCGCGCACCAGCAACTCGCCGATCTCGCCCTCGGGCACCTCGCGCTCCGCCTCGTCCACGATGCGGAGCTCATAGCCCGGCACGGCGGTGCCGGAGCTGCCGTAGCGCACCTGGCCGGGCCGGTTGCTGAGGAAGATGTGCAGCATCTCCGTGCTGCCGATGCCGTCCAGTATCTCGCAGCCGACCTTGTGCTCCCAGCGGCGGCCGACCTGCTCGGGCAGGGCTTCGCCGGCCGAGATGCAGCGGCGCAGCCGGTCGCTGCCCATGCCGGGGCCCAGGCCGGGATGCGCCAGCAGCGCGGCATAGAGGGTGGGCACGCCGCCGAAGATGGTCGGGCGCCAGCGGGCGGCGGCGGCAAGCACGGCATCGGGGACCGGCCGGTCCGGCACCAGCACGGCCTCGGCGCCGACCGACATCGGGAAGGTCATGGCGTTGCCGAGGCCGTAGGCGAAGAACAGCTTGGCCGCGGAGAACACGACGTCATCCGCGCGGATGCCCAGCACCTGCGCGGCATAGGTCTCGGCCGTGGCGCGCAGGCTGGCATGGACGTGGCGCGTGCCCTTGGGCGCGCCGGTGGAGCCGGAGGAGTAGAGCCAGAAGGCGACCTCGTCGGGGCTCGCTGCCACCGGCGCCGGGGCCGGCGCCGCCTCGCGCAGCACGGCGGCCAGGTCGCTTGCGCCCGCCGCCTCGGGTGGCGTGCCATCCGGGTTCGCCACCAGCACCAGGCGGAGATCGGGCGAGGCCGCGGCCAGCTCCCGCAGGGCGGGCCAGAGCGGCGCGCTGACCGCCAGCGCCTCCGCCCGGCTGTCGGCCAGGATGTAGGCCACCTGCTCCGGCGGCAGCAGCGTGTTCACCGGCACCGGGATGACGCCGGCGCGGAGGGCGCCCCAGAACACGACGGGGAAGTCCACCGTGTCCAGCATCAGCATGGCCAGGCGCCGCTCCCGCCCGATGCCGGCCGCGCGCAGCGCGCCGGCGAAGCGGGCGCTGGCCGCGGCGAGATCGGCATAGGTGAGGCGCCTCCAGGGGTCGGCGAAGGCGGGCGCCCCGGCCCGCCCCTCCGCCAGGTGGCGGTCGAGGAACCAGTGCACCGCATTGGCCGCCGGCGTCGTCGCCATGGCCGTCTCCCACCCCGGAACCGGCATTATGTTGCATGTCCGCCCGGCCGAGTCACGGCCGGCCTGGGCCCCGCCTCCCCGGGTCCTGCAGGTGGGTCGTGCAGCGGCGTCCTGAAGCGGGGGCCGATCGCAGCCTGCACGCCGCAGCCTACACGCCGAGGTGGCGGTGCATCGTCTCCGGGTCCGCCCGCAGCGCCGCGGGCGGGCCGCGCCACGCGACGCTGCCCTTCACCAGGATCTCGACCCGGTCCACCAGGCTGAGCACCGCCGCCACCGTCTTGTCCACGACGATGGCGGCGATGCCGGCCTCCCGCACCGTGCGGATGGTCTCCCAGATCGCGTCGCGCACCAGCGGCGCGAGCCCCTCCGTCGCCTCGTCCAGGATCAGCAGGCGCGGGCTCGTCATCAGGGCGCGGCCGATCGCCAGCATCTGCTGCTCGCCGCCCGAAAGCCGGTCGCCGCGATGCCCGGCGCGCTCGGCGAGGCGCGGGAAGAGGGCGAGGACGCGCTCGAGCGGCCAGGGCTCCGCGCCATCCGCCGCGGGGCGGGCGGCGAGGCGGAGATTCTCGATCACGCTGAGGCTGCCGAAGACGCCGCGGCCTTCCGGCACGACGGCGATGCCGCGCCGGGCGCGGCGGAAGGGCGCCTCCCGCGTCACCTCCTCGCCATCCACCAGCACGGCGCCGGCCCGGGCCGGCAGCTGGCCGAGCAGGGTGCGGATCAGCGTGGTCTTGCCCATGCCGTTGCGGCCCATGAGGCCGATCGCCTCGCCCGGGCGGACCGCGAGGTCCACGCCGCGCAGCACCAGCCCGGCCGCGTAGCCGGAAGCGAGGCCGCGCGCCTCCAGCAGTGGCGGCGGCTCAGACGGCATGGCCGAGATAGGCCTCGCGCACCGCGGCGGAGGCGCGGATGGCCGCAGGCGGGCCGCATTCCAGCACGCGCCCGTCCACCATCACGGTCAGCCTGTCGGCCACGGCGAAGACCACATCCATGTCATGCTCGATCAGCAGCACGGCGTGGTCATGGGCGAGCGCGCGGAGCAGCGAGGCGACGCGCTCTCCCTCCTCCGGCCCGGCGCCGGCCAGCGGCTCGTCCAGCAGCAGCACGGCGGGGCGGACGGCGAGCGCCATGGCGATCTCCAGCAGCCGCAGCTGGCCGTGGCTCAGCGTGCCGGCGGCCGCCGCCGCCTGGTCGGCGAGGCCGACCCGCGCCAGAGCCTGCCGGGCCCCGGCGATCGGCGCGGCCTCGGTCGCCGCGCGGCGCAGCCAGCGGCGTGGCCCGAAGCCGCGGGACTGGGCGGCGAGGCGGACATTCTCGGCGACCGTCATCTCCCGCATGACGCTGGTGCGCTGGAAGGAGCGGCCGATGCCACCGCGCGCGCGCCGCCAGGCGGGCCAGGCGGTGGCGTCCTCGCCGGCCAGGCGGATGCGTCCCGCGGAGGGGCGGAGCTCGCCGGCCAGCAGGTTCACCAGCGTGCTCTTCCCCGCACCGTTCGGGCCGATCACGGCGTGCAGCTCGCCCCGGGAGAGCGTCAGCGAGACGTCAGCGACGGCGGTGAGGCCGCCGAAGCGCCGCGTCAGCCCCTCCGCCGCCAGCACCGCAGTCATGGCGGCGCGACGGCCGGCGCCACGACCGGCGCGCGACGCAGCCGCGGCAGGCCGATTCCCGCCAGGCCGCGCGGCAGGGTCAGCACCACGGCGAGGATGACCAGCCCCTCCACCAGCTTCTGCCGTTCGGTGAGGAGCGTGCTCGCCTCGCCCAGCATGACGAAGGCGGCCGCCCCCAGCAGCGGCCCGTGCAGCGCGCCGAGGCCGCCGAGCAGGATCATCAGCAGCGCCTCCGCCGAGCGGTGCCAGCCAAGCAGCTCCGGGTTCACGAAGCCCTCGGTCATCGCGCCCATCTGCCCCGCGATGCCGGCCAGCGCGCCCGCCAGGGTGAAGGCAGCGAGCTTGACCGTGCGCGTGTCATAGCCCAGGGCACGCATGCGGTCCTCGTTCGCGCGGATGCCGGAAAGCGCGCGGCCGAACAGCGTCCCGAGCAGCGCGGCGAGGCCGGCATACATGGCGACCAGCACGAGAAGGTTGAGCAGCAGCATGGTCGCTGCGCGCTCCCGCCGCGGCACCTCCCAGACGAAGCCGAAGGCCTCCAGCGCCGGGCGCGTGAGGAACACGCCGTCCTTGCTGCCGCCGAGCGGCGTGTCGTGGAAGACGAAGTAGAGCATCTGCCCGAAAGCAAGCGTCGTCATCAGGAAGAAGAAGCCGCGGGTGCGGAGCGCGAGCACGCCGACGGTGAGCGCGACGAGCCCGGCCAGTGCCGCCGCGGCCGGCAAGGTCAGCAGCACGGAAAGGCCCGGCGGCAGCAGGTGGATGGCATAGGCGCCGACCCCGAAGAAGGCGGCATGGCCGAGGCTCACCATGCCGGCGCCGCCAACCAGCAGCTGCAGGGAAAGGGCGAACATCGTCGCGACCAGGGCGGTGGAGGCGAGCTGCAGGTGGTACTGCGTCGCGTAGAGCGGCATCAGCGCGATGGCGAGCGCCGCCAGCGCCAGCACCGCATGCCCGCGGGCGGAAGCGAGGCGCATATCAGGCGCCGCGGGCGAACAGGCCGGCGGGCCGCCACAGCAGCACCGCGGCCATCAGCAGGTAGACGGCAAGCCCCGCCAGCTGCGGCAGGTAGGCGGTGCCCAGCGAGTCCACCAGCCCGATCAGCAGCGCCCCCCAGAAGGCGCCGGCGACCGAGCCCACACCCCCCACCACCACGACGACGAAGGAGATGATGAGGAAGCGCTCCCCCATCCCCGGATAGACGGATTGCAGGGGCGCGGCCAGCGCGCCGGCCAGCATCGCCAGCGCCGTGCCGGCCGCGAAGACCCCAAGGTGGATGCGCCGCGGGTCGAGCCCCAGCAGCTCCACCATCTCCGGCTTCTCGGCGGCCGCGCGCACCGCCGCACCCAGTCGCGTGCGCTCCAGCATTGCGAAGAGCAGCAGCGCGACGGCGAGGCAGACGCCGAGCACGGCGAGCCGGTAGGCCGAATAGGCAAAGTCCGCCGTGACGGGGACCGAGAAGTCGAGCGCCTCGGGCACCTTCACGCTGTGGAAGTCGTTGCCGAGCAGCAGGGACCGCGCTTCCTCGAACAGCAGGATCAGCGCGAAGGTCAGCAGCACCTGGTCGAGATGCTCCCGCCGGTAGAAGCGGCGGAACAGGCCGCGCTCCAGCGCCGCGCCCAGCACCGCCCCGCCCAGCAGCGCGGCGGGCAGGGCCAGCCACAGCGCCCCCGTCCAGCGGGCGATGACGAAGGCCAGGTAGGCGCCGATCATGAACAGGCTGCCATGGGCCAGGTTGATCACCCCCATGACGCCGAAGATCAGCGTCAGCCCGCTGCTGATGAGGAACAGCAGCAGGCCGTACTGCACGCCGTTGAGCAGCTGCGCGGGGAGCCCGGCCCAATCCATTCAGCGGGGGGCCATTCAGGCGGACATGCGGCAGCCGGTGCCGGGATCGGCCAGCGCCTCGGCGGCGACGCCGATCACCTGGTTCTCGCCGTGCCGCGCCTCGCGCAGGTAGATGTTCTGCACCGGGTTGTGGCTGGGCGAGAGGGTGAAGGCGCCGCGCGGGCTGTCGATCCGCGCCTTCTCCATGGCGACGACCCACTGCTTCTCCGCGCCCAGGTCGCCCTTCACCGCATCCATGCCGATACCGAGGAGCTGCGCCGCGTCATAGCCCTGCACGGCATAGACATCCGCCTCCCGCCCCGTCTTCTGCTTGAAGGCGCCGCGAAAGGCGGTGTTCTTCGGGTTGTCCAGGCCGAAACCGTAATGCAGCGCGGTGCGGATGCCCTCCGCCGCCGCCCCCTGCGCGGCCAGCGTCCCCTCGGTCAGGAAGCCGGAGCCGCAGAGCGGGATGCGGTCCTTGAGGCCGGAAGCGGCGTATTCCTTCACGAACTGCACCGCGCCGCCGCCGGCGAAAAAGCTGCCCACCGCCTGCACCTCGAGCCCCGGGATCTGCGCCAGCAGCGGCTGGAAGTTGGTCTCCGGGAAGGGCAGCTTGAGCTCGCGCACCACCTGGCCGCCGGAGGCCTTGAGCCCGTCGCGGAAGCCCTCGCCGGCC
>DASQVL010000020.1:0-8224 GCA_035640795.1 Crenalkalicoccus sp.
CCGTGCCTGCAGGTAGGCGCGCTGGTAGATCTCCAGCCGCCGCCGGTCCCATTCCGGCGAGCGGTAGAGCGCGGCCAGGTTCTGGATGGCGTGCACCTCCGGCTGCCCCTTCGCGAGGTCGGAGGAGGCGCCACCGAGCGCGAAGCTCGCCACCAGGCAGTCGATGCGCCGCACCCGGATCCCGGGGTCGGCCAGCACCTTCATCCACCAGTCGTAATCGGCGTGGCGGCGCCAGCGCAGGTCGAAGGGGCCGGTGCGGTCGAACACGGCGCGGCGGGCGAAGGTCGCCTGGTGGGGCAGGCAGCCGAGCACCATCTCCTCCGCCGCGGCCTCCGCCGGCGGCGGGTCGTAGCGGGCCACGCGGTCGCCCTCGCGCACGAGGATGGAGCCGTAGAACACCTCGGCATCGGGCGCGCGGGCGATCTCGGCCATCGCCGTCTCCACCGCGCTCGGGCTCGCGAAGTGGTCGTCGGCGTTCAGGAAGATCACGAGGTCGCCGCCGGCGCGGGCGAGCCCCTTGTTCATGGCGTCGTAGATGCCGAGGTCGGGCTCGGAGACCAGCACGGCGATGCCATGGCGATGGCGTTCGAGCAGCGCGGCGGTGCCGTCGGTGGAGGCGCCATCCACGACGACGTATTCGAGGTTCGGCCAGGTCTGCGCCGCCACGCTCTCGATGCAGGCGCCGAGCGTCGCCTCGGCGTTCCGGCAGACGGTGATGACGGAGACGCGAGGGGCGTCCTGCTCCGTCCCAGCGCGCATGGGCGGCCTCCTTGCAAGCGGTCGTCCTCGCGGCGCGGCCGGCAGGCGCCTGGGCCGAGCAACGAAAGGTAACTGGTAGCGTGGCCGGGCCGTGACAGCAAAGCGAGGGCAGTGGCGGCGGGCTCGCGAGCAGCGTGCTGCAGGGAAGTTGCGCACTTGTGAAGCCCGGCCGGCGTGTCGTATGGACCCGTTCGCCGCGAGTCGCGCTCCATGCCGGGGCCGGCGGCCAGCGGCCAGCCCCGGAAAACGGCATGCGCGGGCAGACCGCTGGCGCTACGGAACCGCCCATGTGGACGCGACTGCGCGAGGGCCGGCTGGCCCGCCCCCTGCTGGCGGTGAGCACGGCGGCGAAGCTGGCGTTGGAGCAGCTGCCCGTGCTCCGGCGTGAAACCGATGAGAGCCTCTCCTTGCTGCACCAGCTTCTCGACATGCGGAGGCGCGACCAGCCCGAGCTGGCCGAGCTTCGCAAGGACCTCCGTGCGGCACGGGAGCGGACGGAGGCTCTCGCGCGCGAGCTTGCGCAGATCTCGGAGCAGCTCTCCGCCGCGCGGCAGGCGACGGAGCAGCGCCTGACGACCGTGGCGGACGGCCTCGGCCAGCGCCTCTCCGCCATGGAGGACGCCATGGGGCAGCGCCTCGGCGCGCTCGGGGAGCATGTCGCGGCCCTGCGGCAGGAGGCCGCCGCGCCCGCCGGCCCGCCGGCCGAGCGCAGCTATTTCGGCCTCGACGAGCTGGACCGCAAGCTCGAGGCCCATATGGGCTACGACGGCGGCTTCTTCGTCGAGCTCGGCGCGAATGACGGCGTCGCCCAGTCCAACACGCTCTACTTCGAGCGCTACCGCGGCTGGCGCGGCGTGCTGGTGGAGCCGACGCCGCACAATTTCCTGCGCTGCCTCGCGAACCGCTCGCCGGAGACGAAGGTGTTCTGCTGCGCGTGCACGGCCTTCGACTATCCGGACCGGTTCGTCGAGATCGCGTACTCGAACCTGATGTCCACGCCGATCGGGCTGGAATCGGACATCGCCGATCCGCAGGCGCATGCGGAGGAGGGCAGGCAGTTCCTGCCCGTCTCCGACCGGCCGTTCAGCTTCGGCGCGGTCGCGCGGCCGCTGAACGACGTGCTCCTCGAGGCCGGGGCGCCGCCGGTGATGGACCTGCTCTCACTGGATGTGGAAGGCGCCGAGATCGACGTGCTGAAGGGGCTCGACCACGGCAGGTTCCGCTTCCGCTACATCTGCATCGAATGCCGCAGCCTGCCCAAGGTCGGCGCCTATCTCGCCGCGCAGGGCTACGAGCTGGTCGAGCGCGTCAGCCATCACGACTACCTGTTCCGGGCGGCCCAGGACCCGGCCTGATCCCGCGCGATCCCGCTGGCGCCGACGGGGGGATCGGTGGAACCATGGCGATTGCCAGGGAAGGCCGGCAGGCCGGGCTGGCGATCGTCCGTCCGACGCGGCGCCGGCCGCGGCTCCCCTGGCGTCCGAAGCCGGAACAGCGGGAGGGATCATGCCATGCCCACGATCACCACCAATGACGGCGTCATGATCTACTACAAGGACTGGGGCAGCGGGCAGCCCATCGTGTTCAGCCATGGCTGGCCGCTTTCGGCCGATGACTGGGATGCGCAGATGCTGTTCTTCCTGGGCAAGGGCTACCGCGTCATCGCGCATGACCGGCGCGGCCATGGCCGCTCGAGCCAGGTCGGCGAGGGCCACGACATGGATCACTACGCCGACGACCTTGCCGGGCTCATCGCCCATCTCGACCTCAGGAACGCCGTGCATGTCGGCCATTCCACGGGCGGTGGCGAAGTGGTGCACACCATCGCCCGCCATGGCGAAGACCGCGTGGCGAAAGCGGCGATCATCAGCGCCGTGCCTCCGCTGATGATGAAGTCGGCGGCCAATCCGGGCGGGCTGCCCAAGGAGGTATTCGACGGCCTCCAGGCGCAACTCGCCGCCAACCGCGCGCAATTCTACCTGGACCTGGCCTCCGGGCCCTTCTACGGCTACAACCGGCCGGGCGCGAAGCCTTCGCAGGGCATCATCCGCAACTGGTGGCGCCAGGGCATGATGGGCGGCGCCAAGGCGCATTACGACGGCATCGTCGCCTTCTCCCAGACCGACTTCACCGAGGACCTGAAGAGGATCACGGTGCCGGTCCTGGTGATGCACGGCGACGACGACCAGATCGTGCCCTATGCGGCTTCGGCGCCGCTATCGGCGAAGCTCCTGAAGAACGGCACCCTGAAGACCTATCCGGGCTTTCCGCACGGCATGCCGACCACCGAGGCCGAGACCATCAATGCCGACCTGCTGGCTTTCATCAGGGGGTAGGGCAGATCGCGGACGGGCGTGAACGCCGCATGGTGCCGGGCCTGCGGTCCCGGCACCAGGCCGATGGGCGAGCGGCCCCCCGGGCGCCCCCCCGCGCCAGAGCGAGGCGCGCCGCCCGGCCCCTGGCCCGGCCGCCGGGGCGCCGCGTCATATCGGGTCCTCCAGGCTGAACACGTCCTCGTCCCTGTCGTAGGCGAAGATCTCCCCGTAGCGGCCCCACTGCGTCACCGTCTCCAGCGTCGTCTCGGCATAGCTCGGTGACATGTGGTCCTCCAGCTCGTCGCGGAAGCGGCTGGCCGAGGCGCGGTGCGAGGGCCGTTCCTCCAGCACGCGGCGGATGTGCCGGGCGAGCGGCACATGGGCGAGCAGCGCCTCCCCGAACATCAGCTTGCGCTGGTCCACTTCGGCCCCGGCATAGCGCCTTCCCTCCGCCGTCAGGACCAGCTCGGCGCCGTGCATCTCGGCGAAGCGCAGCAGCTGCAGCGTCTCGGCGACGGGGAAGAGCTCGTCCACCTCCAGCCCGAGGCCCTCGGCGAGCGCCGCCATCGGCGCCCGGCCCTCGAAGGGCGGCGCATCCACCTCCTCGATCAGGCCGGCCAGGCTGTTCGTCGAGACGGGCGGCAGCACCAGGGCGATGCCGGTCCCGGGGAACAGCCCCTCGCGCTGCGGCGCCGGCTGCGGCCGCTCCATCATGCGCGCATAGATCGCGTCCACCAGCGCACGGAAATCCGGGTCCAGCCGGTCGCGCGGCTGCGGCAGCGTCACCTCGATCTCCGCCGCGATGCGGCCGGGATTGGAGGAGAAGACGAGGATGCGGTCGCACATCAGCACCGCCTCCTCGATGTTGTGGGTGACCATCAGCATGGCGTTGATCAGCAAGCGGCCCTCGGACCAGAGGTCGAGGAGGTCGGTGCGGAGCGTCTCGGCGGTCAGCACGTCGAGCGCCGAGAAGGGCTCGTCCAGCAGCAGCAGCTGCGGATCCACGACGATGGCCCGCGCCAGGCCGACGCGCTGGCGCATGCCGCCCGAGAGCTCCTTCGGATAGGCGTTCTCGAAGCCGTCGAGGCCGATCAGGTCGATGGCGGCGAGGGCGCGGTCGCGGCGCCGGATGGCCGGCACGCGCCGCGCCTCGAGCCCGAGCTCGACATTCTCCTGCACGGTGAGCCAGGGGAACAGGGCGAAGCTCTGGAACACCATTGCGACGTCGGGCCGGCCTTCGGGATCCGCGAGAAAGCTGACCCGGCCCTGATCCGGGCTGATCAGTCCCGCGATCGAGCGCAGCAGCGTGGACTTGCCGGAGCCGGAGCGGCCGAGCAGGCCGACGATCTCGCCCACATAGAGCGTCAGCGTCACCTCCTCGATCACCGGCCCGGCGCGCTTCGGGCCGAAGTGGTGGGTGAGGTGCTCGACCGTGACGAGCGGGCGGCGGGCGGTGCGGTTCGACATGGCGGGGACCCTCAGGCGAGGCGCATGCGCCGCTCGGCGAAGCGGTACATCGGCCGCCAGACCAGGCGGTTGAGGGCGAGGACGAAGACTGACATGGTGGCGATGCCGAGCGCCACCCGGGGGAAGTCCCCGGCCACGGTGGCGTTCGCGATCCAGGCGCCCAGTCCCGGCGCCTCCAGCCGGGTATCCCCCCAGCTCACCACCTCGGCCACGATGCTCGCATTCCAGGACGCGCCCGAGGCGGTCAGCGCGCCGGTCACGAAGTAGGGGAAGACCGCGGGCAGGGCGACCCGGCGCCACCACCGCCAGCCCCGCACGCCGAACATGCCGGCCGCCTCCCGCAGGTCGTTCGGGATCGCGCTCGCCCCGGCGATGATGTTGAACAGGATGTACCACTGCGTCCCCAGGATCATCAGCGGCGAGAGCCAGATGGCAGGATCGAGCCGGAAGCGCAGGATCAGGAAGACCGCGAAGGGGAACAGGACATTGGCCGGGAAGGCCGAGAGGAATTGCGCGACGGGCTGCAGCCGCTCGGCCCAGCGCGGGCGGAGGCCGATCCAGACCCCGGCCGGGACCCAGATCAGGCTGGCGATCGCGATGAGCACGAGGACGCGGAGCAGCGTGAGCAGGGCGAGGCCGAGCACCGCGACGGCATCCGACCAGGCGAGGTTGCGCGCGGCATAGTCGGCGATGGTCCAGAGGCCGGCGCCGAGTGCGAGCGCCAGCGCACCGCGCCAGGCGAGCTCGTTCATGCGGCTTTCGCGCCGGGCCCCGCCGCGCGGCCGTGCCGCGGGCTCCAGCGCCAGCAGCAGGCGGCCCAGCGCGCGCAGCGGGGCGAACAGCACCGGCAGCAGCCGCGTGCTGCGGAACAGGTCGTAGGCCCAGCTCGCCGGGCGCTCGCCCCCCGCGGTCTGCTCGAAGCGGAAGCGGTCCGCCCAGGCGACGACGGGGCGGAAGACCAGCTGGTCATAGGCCAGGATGACGGCGGCCATGGCGCCGACGGCGAGCCACACCGCGGCGAAGTCCTTCTGCGCGATCGCGAGCGCGAGCCAGGAGCCGAGACCGGGCAGCGTGACCGTGGTGTTGCCGACCGTGATCGCCTCCGAGGCCACCACGAAGAACCACCCGCCGGACATGGACATCATCGCGTTCCAGACGAGCGCCGGCGTGGCGAAGGGCAGGTCGAGCCGCAGGAATCGCCGCATCGGCGGAAGGGCGAAGCTGCGCGCCACCTCCTCGAGGTCGGTCGGCACGGTGCGCAGCGACTGGTAGAAGCTGAAGGCCATGTTCCAGGCCTGGCTCGTGAAGATCGCGAAGACCGAGGCGAGCTCGGCGCCCAGCACCCGGCCGGGGAACAGGCCCATGAAGAAGGTGACGGTGAAGCTCAGGAAGCCGAGGATCGGCACCGATTGCAGGATGTCGAGCGCCGGGATGATGAGCTGCTCGGCGCGCCGGCTGCGCGCCGCCAGGGTGGCGGCGACGAAGGTGAAGACCAGCGAGGCGGCAAGGGCCGCGAACATCCGGAGCGTGGTGCGCAGCGCATACCAGGGCAGGTTGCGCGGATCGAGCGTCACCGGGTCGCGCTGCAGATCCTCGATCGGCTCGACCGTGCCGCCGAGGCCGCGCAGCACCAGCACCGCCGCCGCGGCCAGCAGCACGAAGGCAATGAGGTCCGCGCGGTTGGGGGCGAGGCCCGGCCCGAGCCGCGGGACGGATCCGACGATCCGCCCGGGCAGTCGCATCTCGGTCATATCCCACCTTCCGGGCGCCGCGCGCGCCCGGGGGCGGGCCTGCGGTCAACCCGGCCCGGGCGCCTCGGGCGGCGCGTCTGTTCGACCAGGGTTGTCCGACATCAGGGCCTGCTCACCTCCCAGGCTGCGCGGACAGCGCGGCCGCCGCCGCTCACCCCTCCTTGTACCGGTAGCCGATGCCGTAGAGCGTCTCGATCTGCGCGAAGTCGGGATCGGCCTGGCGGAACTTCTTGCGCACGCGTTTCACGTGGCTGTCAATTGTACGATCGTCTACGTAGATGTTCTCGCCATAGGCGGCATCGATCAGCTGGTCGCGGTTCTTCACCATGCCCGGCCGCAGCGCCAGCGCCTTGACCAGCAGGAACTCCGTCACGGTCAGCTGGATGTCGTGGCCCTTCCAGCTGCAGGTGTGCTTCGTCTCGTCCAGCACCAGCTCGCCGCGGGCGATGACGCCGCCCGCCGGCGCGCCGCTGCCCTCGGCGCGGGAGGCCTCGTTGCGCCGCAGCAGCGCCCGGATGCGCTCCAGCAGCAGGCGCTGGCTGAAGGGCTTGGTGATGTAGTCGTCGGCGCCGAGGCGGAGCCCCATCAGCTCGTCCACCTCCTCGTCCTTGCTGGTCAGGAAGATGATCGGGATGGCCGAGCGGGCGCGCAGCCGCTGCAGCAGCTCCATCCCGTCCATCCGCGGCATCTTGATGTCGAGCACGGCGAGGTCCACCGGCCGCGCCAGCAGCCCCTGCAGGGCGCTCTCCCCATCGGTGTAGGTGCGCACCTGGAACCCCTCCTGCTCCAGCGTCATTGAGACGGAGGTCAGGATGTTGCGGTCGTCATCCACCAGGGCGATTGTACTGGGCATCATGCAACTCCGCCGGGCAGGCCTCCCCGCCATCCTGGCGGGGGATTATGGCGCAACCCGGACGGGGATCGAGATGGGCACGGACTCTCCGGCTTTCGAGGCGCGCTGCCTGGTCCGCGCCGCCGCCTCCGCCGCCCTGGCAACGCAGCAGGATGGCCAGCCCTTCGCCAGCCTGGCCACCCCCGCCACGGCGCCGGACCTGACGCCGCTGCTCTGGCTCTCCACCCTTTCGCAGCACACCAGGGAGCTCCGGGTGGAGCCGCGCTGCGCGCTGCTCTTCACCGGCCCGGCGCCGGAGGCCAACCCGCAGACCGCACCGCGCGTGACCCTGACCGGGCTGGCCGAGCCGGTGCCCTCGGCCGAGGCGCCGGCGCTGAAGGCACGTTGGCTGGCCCGCCACCCCTATGCGGCGCTCTATGCCGGTTTCGCGGATTTCGCGCTGTGGCGCGTGCGCATCCAGGGCGCGCTGCTGGTCGGCGGCTTCGCCCGCGCTGCCCGCATCCGGCTGACCGAGCTGCTGCCGGACCCGGCCGCCGTCGCCGCGGTGGCGGCGGCGGAGGGCGAGATCCTCGCCGATGTGAACGCCAACCATGCCGATGCCGTGCAGGCCATCGCCCGCTTCCTGCTCGGCGGCGGCGAGGGCGCGTGGCGCCTCGCCGCCCTGGACGTGGACGGCGCCGACCTGGCGGCGGGGGAGGAGGTGCGCCGCCTCGCCTTCGCCGCGCCGGTCGCCGATGCGGACGGGGTGCGGGCCGAGCTGGCCCGTGTGGGACGGGAGGCATGCACACGCATCGGTTGAGCCTCGGGTTGGCGCCTCCCGCCGGGCACGATACGTTGCGTTGACCATGATTACCGCCCGCCTTAATTGCGCCGCATCCCGCACCCAAACGCTCCGCTCGCGTTTCCGAAATGCCCGGCCCCGTCGGGTCGGCGCCAAGGCCCGTCCCCGAGGAGGTCGTCCATCCATGCCCGCGCCCAGCACCGCCCTCTCCGGCACCGGTGTCGCCTCCGCGAGCGCCGTCCACGCCAACCTGACCGCCGCCGGCCTGGTCGAGCATGCGCTGCGCCGCGGCGAGGGC
>DASQVL010000021.1:0-4354 GCA_035640795.1 Crenalkalicoccus sp.
AAGAACGCCATCCTGATCATCGACTTCGCCCTGGAGGCCCAGCGCGGCAAGGGCGTCAGTGCGACGGAGGCGGTGCGCGAGGCCTGCCTGCTGCGCTTCCGGCCGATCCTGATGACGACGCTGGCGGCGGGGGCGGGGGCCATCCCGATCGCGGCGGCCTGGGGCGCGGCGGCGGAGCTGCGGCAGCCGCTGGGGCTTGCGGTGGTGGGCGGGCTGGCGGTGAGCCAGGTGCTGACGCTGTTCGTGACGCCGGTGCTCTATCTGGGCTTCGACAGCCTGGCGCGGCGGCTGAGCTTCGGGCGGGGTCGGGTTGCGGTGGCGGCGGCACCGGCGGAGTAGAGGTTGCGGTCAGCGCGGGACGTTTGGGCCGCCCTGGGGTTCAAAAGGATCAGGAAAAGGATGGTGGGGGTCTTGGGGAGGAAGTTCCCCTTCCTCCCCCAAGGGCAGCCCACGCTACGTCGCCTCGCGCTCCCGCCGCCCACTCACCGCCGCCCCCGCGCGCTGCCGCTGCAGCGCCACGTCCACGATCATGATGGCGTTCTTCTTCACGAGGCCGATCAGCAGCAGCACGCCGATCACCGCGATGACCGAGAGGTCGAGCCCGAACAGCCAGAGCGTCGCAAAGGCGCCAAGCGCCGCCGCCGGCAGGCCCGAGAGGATGGTCAGCGGGTGGATCAGGCTCTCGTAGAGCACGCCCAGCACGACATACATGATCAGCACCGCCGCCAGCACCAGCATGCCCTGCCCCGCCAGCGCCTGCTGGAACACCTGGGCCGATCCGGTGAAGCCGGTGACGATGGTGGGCGGCAGGCCCATCTCCCGCTCCACCGTCCGGATGGCGTTCACCGCCTCGCCCAGCGAAACGCCGGGCGGCGTGTTGAAGCCGATGGTCACCGCCGGCAGCTGCCCCTGGTGCGTGACGGAAAGCGGGCCGGAGCCGCGGGTGATGGAGGCGACGGCCGAGAGCGGCACCAGCTTGCCGCCGGCCGAGCGCAGATAGAGCTTGGACAGCCCCGTCTCGTCCCGCTGGTCCTCCGGCAGCGCCTCCACGATCACCGGATAGGCGTTGGCCTGGCCGTAGATCGTGCTGATCTGCCGCGCCCCGAAGGCCGAGAACAGCGCCTGCCGCACCTGGTCCACCGAGACGCCGAGCGAGGTCGCACGGTCGCGGTCCACATTCACCTGCACCACCGGGCTGTCCAGCTGCAGGTCGGTGTTCACGTCCTGCAGCTGCGGCAGCTTCGCAAGCTTCTCCTCCATCCGCGGCGCCCAGGCGTAGAGCTCGTCGAGCCTGAGCCCCTGCAGCGTGTAGAGGTACAGGGTGCGGGTCTGCCGCGCGCCGAAATTGATGTTCTGGATCGGCTGGACGAAGACGCGCAGGCCCGGCAGCTGCGCCGCGTCCTGCCGCAGCTCCTGGACCACGTCGACCATGCCGGTGCGCTGCTCGCGCGGCTTCAGCTGCACGAAGAGCCGCCCCTGGTTGATCGAGATGCTGCCGCCCGTCGCGCCGAGGTTGGAGACGACGGTCTCCACATGCGGCGACTGCCGCAGGATGTCGACGAGCCGCCCCTGCATCTCCGCCATGGCGTAGATGGAGGCGCCACGCGGCCCTTCCGTGTTAATCAGGACGAGGCCGGTATCCTCGATCGGGAAGAAACCCTTCGGGATGTGCACCGCCATCCAGCCCGCCGCGGCGACCGAAGCGAGGAAGGCCATCCACACCACCGCCCGGAAGCGCAGCGCCCGGTCCAGCGCCCAGGCATAGGCGCGCTCCACCGCGACGAAGCCCCGCTCCAGCACCCGGTCGAGCAGGGAGGGCCGGGGATGCGCCGAGAGGCGGGAGGACATGAGCGGCGTGAGCGTCAGCGAGACGACGCAGGAGGCGATGACGGCGAGCGAGACGGTCGCCGCGAAGGCGTTGAAGACGCGCCCGACCACGCCGCCCATCAGCAGGATCGGCAGGAAGACGGCGATCAGCGAAAGGGTGATGGAGAGGACGGTGAAGCCGATCTCCCGCGAGCCGGTGATGGCGGCCTGGATCGGCCCCATCCCCTGCTCCATGCGGCGAACGATCGCCTCCAGCACCACGATGGCGTCGTCCACCACCAGGCCGACGGCGATGGTGAGCCCCAGCAGCGTCACGTTGTCGATGCCGTAGCCCAGCACGTACATCAGGGAGAAGGCGACGCAGAGGCTGATCGGCACCGCGACGGTCGGGATCAGCGTGGCGGAGAGGCGGCGGAGGAAGAGGAAGCAGACCAGCACCACCAGGCCGATCGCGATCAGCAGGCTCTCCTGCACGTCGTGCACCGCGGCGCGGATCGAGCTCGACCGGTCCAGCATGACCCGGATGGCCGCCCCCGGCGGCAGCGCCGCCTGCAGCGCGGGAAGGCTCGCCTTGACGCCGTCCACCACCTCCACCGTGTTGGCGTCGGGCTGGCGCAGCACGGCGAGCACCAGGGAGCGCTGCCCGTCGCGCCAGGCGGCGATGCGCTCGTTCTGCACCCCGTCGGCGACGGTCGCGATCTCCGAGAGCCGCACCGGCGCCTGCGGCCTTCCGGCCACCACCAGCTGGCCGAAGGCATCGGCATCCTGCGGCTGGTCATTGGCCTTCAGGGTGAGTTGCTGCCGCTGCCCGGTCAGCAGCCCGACCGGCGTGTTGGAATTGGCCGCGGCGATCGCCTGCTGCACCGTGTCGAAGGCGAGCCCCATGGCGGCGATGCGGTCCGGGTCCAGCCGCACCCGCACGGAGAAGAGCTGCTCGCCATAGGTCTGCACCTGCGCCACCCCCTGCACGCGGGAGAGCGCCGGGGCGATGATGGTGCTGGCGATGTCGTTCAGCCGATAGAGCGGCGTGTCCCCGCCCGAGAGCGACAGCAGGATCACCGGCGCATCCGCCGGGTTCACCTTCCGGTAGCTCGGCGGGATGGTCATGTCGATGGGCAGGCGCCGCTGCGCCCGCGTCATCGCCGCCTGCACGTCCTGCGCCGCGGCGTCGATGTCCCGCCCGAGCTGGAATTGCAGCGTGATCTGGGTGGTGTCCTGCCCGTTGATCGAGGAGATCGTGTCGATGCCGGCGATCGTGGAGAATTCGCGCTCGAGCGGCAGGGCGACGCTGGTCGCCATGGTCTCCGGACTGGCGCCGGGGAAATTCGCGAAGACGGTGATGACCGGGAAGTCCACCCGCGGCACGGCGGCGACCGGCAGGCGGAGATAGGCGACGATGCCGCAGACGATGGCGGCGATGGAGAGCAGTCCCGTCATCACCGGGCGGCGGATGCAGAGCTCGGAGATGTTCACCGCCCGCTCCCCCTAGCTCGCATTCGGCAGGCGCTGCTGGTCGGGCGGCTGCAGCCCGTTGCGCTCCACCGCGCGGGTGCCTTCGGTCACGCGCTGCGCGCCGTCCACGATCACCTTGTCGCCGGGCGCGATCTCGGCCTGCACCACGGCGCGGTCGCCGAAGACGCGCAGCAGCTCCACCCCCCGCCGATGCGCCGCCCCGTCCTGGCCCAGCAGGTAGACGTAGCGGCCATTCTGCCCGGTCTGCACCGCCGCCGCCGCGACCGTCAGCGCCCGCGCATCCTCCCGCGGCGTCAGCTTCACCTCGACATACTGGCCGGGCCAGAGGCGGAGCTCGCGATTGCCGAAGCGCGCCTTCAGCAGGATCGTCCCGGTGGTGGTGTCCACCGCGCTGTCGATGAAGACCAGCCGGCCCTCGGCCGGCGGCGCGCGGTCGCCCTCGGCGCCGACGCGCACCGTGGCGTTGCCGGCCGCCAGCGCCGCCTTCACCTCCGGCAGCCAGCGCTCCGGAATGCTGAACTGCACCAGGATGGGGTCCATCTGGGTGATGGTGGTGATGGCCGTGTTCTCGGCCTGGCGGACGAAATTGCCGACCCGCAGCGGCAGCGCGCCGAGCCGTCCGTCGATCTCCGCCGTGATCGTCGCGAACTCGACGTTCAGCCGCGCCTGGGCGATCAGCGCCATGTCGGCCTGCACCGTGGCGGCGGCGGCGAGCGCATCGGCCTGGGCCTGCTCGAAGCGCTGCTGCGCCGCGAAGCCCTCCCCGCGCAGGGACTGGTAGCGAACGGCGTCCGCCTGGGCGCGGGCGAGCTGCGCCTTGTCGCGCGCCAGTTGTGCCTCCTGCTGCGCCAGCAGGGCCTGGTAGAGGCGGGCGTCCAGGGTGAAGAGCAGGTCGCCGCGGCGGACCATCTGCCCCTCCGCCACGTGCACCTGCTGGATCTGCCCGTCGACGCGCGTGCGGACCGTGACGACGGATTCCGAGGCGACGAGGCCGTTCGCCAGGATCTCGACCGGCACCGGGCCGATCCGCGCCGGATCGGTCGTGACCGGGACA
>DASQVL010000022.1:0-8946 GCA_035640795.1 Crenalkalicoccus sp.
GCTCGGCTCTCGCTGGCGCCGGTCAGCGGGTAGTCGCCCATGGTGCGGAAGCGCACCCACTTCACCTGCGGCACCTCGCCGGGGTTCAGTGGCAGGCGGTCATCGTCCACCATGATCAGCTGGCCCTGCCGCTCCACCACCGTCCGCGGCGCCGCCAGATAGAGCGGCACGATCGGGATCCGCTCGAGCCGGATGTAGTCCCACACGTCGAACTCGGTCCAGTTGGAGAGCGGGAAGGCGCGGATGCTCTCCCCCTGCTTGATGCGGCCGTTGTAGAGGCTCCAGAGTTCGGCGCGCTGCGCCCGCGGCTCCCAGGCGTGGTTCTGGTCGCGGAAGCTGAACACGCGCTCCTTGGCGCGGCTCTTCTCCTCGTCCCGCCGGGCGCCGCCGAGTGCGGCGTCGAAGCCGTGCTTGGAGAGCGCCTGCTTCAGCGCCTCCACCGCCATGACCTGCATGTGGACCTGGCTGCCATGGGTGATCGGGTTGATCCCCCGCGCCAGGCCGTCCGGGTTGGTATGGACGATGAGGTCGAGGCCGAGCTCCTTCATCCGGCGGTCGCGGAACTCCAGCATGTCCCGGAAGTCCCAGCCGGTGGCGATGTGCAGCAGCGGGAAGGGCGGCTTGCCGGGGTAGAAGGCCTTCATGGCCATGTGCAGGACGCAGGTGCTGTCCTTGCCGATGGAATACAGGAGGACGGGATTACGAAAGGTCGCCGCGACTTCCCGGATGATCCCGATGCCCTCGGCCTCGAGGCGTGCCAAACGGGGCGGCAGGCGATTGCCCGTCGTCATGCGATCTCTCCGGCTTCGCAACTGCGAACGCGCAACGGAGTAGCAAGGCGGGCCGGCACCTTCAACCGCCGGCCCGGGGATTGGTCGCGACCTGTGGCGCAATTTCGGGGTTGACCATCATGGCCGGATCCGGCCGGCCGTCCAGTGCATCCAGGATGTTCTGCGCCGCCCGGCGGGCCATGCGCGCCAGGCCTTCCTCGGTGCTGGCCGCATTGTGCGGGCTGACCACCAGGTTCGGCAGGCGGAACAGGGGATTGTCCGCCGCGGTCGGCTCCACCTCCAGCACGTCGAGGCCGGCGCCCTGCAGCCGGCCGCTCGCCAGCGCCTCGGCCAGCGCCGCCTGGTCCACGATGGGGCCGCGCGCGGTGTTCACCAGGATGGCGCCGGGCTTCAGGGCGGCGAAGGCGGCGCGGTCCATCAGGTGGTGCGTTGCGGGCGTCAGCGGGCAATGCAACGTCACCACATCCGCCCGGCCGAATGCCGCCCGCAAGTCCCGTGCCGGCTCCACCCCGTCGGCGGCGAGGCGTGCGGGGTGCCAGAACGGGTCGTGCACCATGACCCGCATGTCGAAGGCGCGGCAGAAGCGCGCCACCCGGCTGCCGATGCGCCCGTATCCCACCACCAGCGCGGTCCGCCCGGCGAGATCCACCATCCCGGGCCCATCCGGCAGCCACCAGCCGCCCTGGCGGACATGGCGGTCCGCATCCACCGCCCGGCGGGCGACCGCCAGCATCAGCATCATCGCGTGCTCGGCGACCGAGAGGTCGTTGCTGCCATTCGCCACCATCACCGGGATGCCGCGCGCCGTGCAGGCCGGGATGTCCACCGTGTCGAAGCCGACGCCGTAGCGCGAGACGACGCGGAGATGCGGCGCCGCATCCAGCGCCGCCCGGTCCACAGTCTCCAGCCAGCAGAGCGCGGCATGGGCGGTGGAGAGGTGCTGGTGGAAGGCCTCGGGCGGCGGGTCCTGGAGAATGACCACCTCCAGATCCGGCCGCGCCCGCAACAGGGCCATCCCCGCCTCGTGCAGCTTCCGGCAGAGCAGGACGCGGTGCGGCATGGCCTTCCCCTCCATGGCCTTCCCCCCATGGCCTTCCCCCAAGGAGGCCAGGTGCGTTGCCGGATGATGAACCCCGCGGGCCCGAGGCGCCAGCAGGCACCCGCCAGCCGCGCTTGCCCCGGCCCAGCGGCCCGGGCTAGGGTCCGCCCATGGTGGCCATGCGCGCCCTTTCCGCCCTGCCGATTCGCGGCCTGCCGGCCGCGGGCGGCGCGCGCCTGCCGCTCGGCCTCCTCCTTCGACTTAGCCGCCCCTGGGCGTGACGCCCGGCTGACCACGGCCGGCACCGCTCAGGGGGACCTGAGGACGCCTCCGCGCACCCACGGCCATCGAAGGACCTGCCCCCATGCCCATCGCCCATCCGAGCTTCGGTACGCTCGACGACGCCCGCATCATCGTCTTCGACACCACCCTCCGCGACGGCGAGCAGTCGCCGGGCTTCTCCATGAACCTCGAGGAGAAGCTCCGCATGGCGGAGGCGCTCGCGGAGCTGGGCGTCGACGTGATGGAGGCGGGCTTCCCCATCGCCTCCCCGGGCGATTTCGACAGCGTGCACGCCATCGCCACCCGCTTCGCCAAGGACGGGCCGGTGGTGTGCGGCCTGGCGCGCACGGCGCCGGCCGACATCCTGCGCGCGGCGGAAGCCGTGAAGCCCGCCGCGCGCAAGCGCATCCACAGCTTCGTCTCGACCAGCCCGCTGCACATGCGGGTGAAGCTGCGGCTGGAGCCCGAGACGGTGCTGGAGCTGGTGACCAGCAGCGTGAGCCTGGCCCGCCAGCACACTGATGACGTCGAATGGTCGGCCGAGGACGGCACGCGCACCGAGCCCGACTTCCTCTGCCGCTGCGTGGAGGCGGCGATCAAGGCGGGTGCGACCACGATCAACATCCCGGACACGGTGGGCTACGCGCTGCCCGAGGATATGGCGCGCATCTTCACCATGCTGCGCGAGCGCGTGCCCGGGGCCGACCAGGTCGTGCTTTCCACCCACAATCACAACGACCTGGGCCTTGCGGTCGCCAACACCCTGGCCGCCATCCGCGCCGGCGTCCGGCAGATCGAGGCGACCATCAACGGCATCGGCGAGCGCGCGGGGAATGCAAGCCTGGAGGAGGCGGTGATGGCGTTGCGCACGCGCCACGACGCCATGCCCTTCCGTCACCGCGTCGAGACCACCAACATCCTCCGCACCTCCAAGCTGCTGGCGACCATCACCGGCTTTGACGTGCAGCCCAACAAGGCGATCGTCGGCCGCAACGCCTTCGCCCACGAGAGCGGGATCCACCAGGATGGCGTGCTGAAGGACGCCTCCACCTACGAGATCATGTCGCCCGAGAGCGTCGGCTGGTCGACGAACTCCCTCGTCCTCGGCAAGCACAGCGGCCGCGCCGCCTTCCGGGACAAGCTGAAGGCGCTGGGCTATGGCGAGATCGGCGACAACGCGCTGAACGACGCCTTCCGCCGCTTCAAGGACCTCGCTGACCGCAAGAAGGTGGTCTACGACGAGGACGTGGCCGCGCTGGTGGATGACGAGGTGGTGCGCGGCCACGACCGGGTGAGGCTGCTGGCGCTGACCGTCGCCACGGGCCTCGGCACCCGGCCGATGGCGACGCTGGCGCTGGAGGTGGACGGCGCGCGGCGCGAGGGCATGGCGAGCGGGGACGGCGCGGTGGACGCCACCTTCAACGCCATCCGCAATGCCTTCCCGCACGAGATCACGCTGCGGCTCTTCGCGGTGCAGAGTGTCACGGGGGGTACGGACGCGCAGGCGCGCGTGACGGTGCGGCTGGAGGAAGCCGGCAAGCTGGTGGACGGCCAGGGGGCGGATACGGACACGATCGTCGCTTCCGCCCGCGCCTATGTCCACGCGCTGAACAAGCTGCTGGTCAAGCGGGAGCGGACGGCGCCCGCGGAGCTCGGGGCGGCGCTTTCAGCCTGAGGTGGCGGGCCCGGCCTGGCCGAGCGCCGGGCCGCACTCTGGGCCCCGGCGAAGATGCCGCGCATCCTCGCCGGGTTCCGGTTCGCCTCCGGCAGCGCCTACGGCGTCCTTCACCGCGGCTGCGCGCGGCCCGTTCCTAACTCCGCCGCCGCGCCCGGTCCTCCTCGATCATCCGCAGCAGCTCCTCCGGGACCGGCTCGCGGGCGACCGAGTCGTACAGATCGTGCAGGCCGCGCTGCAGCCACAGCTCGAAGGCCCGGTCCCCCACCGCCTCGTCCTCCGGACCCTGCTTGCCCTGCGGTCGTTGCGACGCGGTCTCGTCCATTCCCCCGGCAACCCGAGCGGACGGGCCGGCGGCCGCCCGCATCCGGGCTGCCGCCTGGTTCCGTGTCATGGCACGTTAAGCCTCCGAACGGCGCTCGCCAAGCAGGCGATCCACCGATGCCTCGCGCTCCACCCGCGCCGGCCGGTCCTCGCCCATCAGCCAGGCCTGCAACTGGCGCCGCGCCCGGAACACCCGGCTCTTCGCCGTGCCCACCGCGCAACCGGAGGCCGCGGCCACCTCCTCATAGGAGAGGCCCTGCAGCACCACCATGAACAGCGCCTCCCGCTGGTCGGCCGGCAGCCGGCCCAGCGCGCGCGACAGCTCCTTCAGCGCAAGGCGGTCCTCATGCGCCGCGCCGACCGCGAAGGCCGACATCGGCAGGTCCTCGATATCCGTCGTCTCGCGCTGCTTGCGCAAGGTGGAGATGAAGCGGTTGCGCAGGATGCGGTGCATCCAGGCGGCGAAGTTCGTGCCCGGCGTGAAGCTGTCCTGCGCCGCGAGCGCATTGGCCACGGAATCCTGCACCAGGTCCTCCGCCGCCGCGCGGTTGCGCGTCAGCGCCAGCGCCTGCACGCGGAGCTTCGGCAGCAGCTGCACCAGCAGGATGTGGAAATCCTCGTGCGGACCCTCGGCCGGGATCATTGCCGAGGCTTGGCGGTCGGTCATCATGCTCATGCAGCCCTGTCCCTCCGTGGCATTTGCAGACCTATGACCGGCGGAGGGCGGGCGTTGCATCGCGGACCCGTCAGGCGGACACACGTCCGAGAGCGGCGGCGAGCTGGCGCCGCCCGCGGGAGACGCGCGCCTTCACCGTGCCTTCCGGCACGCCGATGACGGTTGCCGCCTCTGCGTAGGAAAGCCCCTGTGCGCCGACCAGGATCACCGCCTCCCGCAGCAGTGGGGGCAGCCGGGCGATCGCCGCGGCCAGGTCGCGCACCTCGCCCTGCGCCTCCTGCGGCGCCGGCGCGGCACTGGGCTCGGCGGTGCGCGCGCGCCGCAGCGCCTCCCGTTTCCGTGCGCGGAGCTGCTCATGGAAGACGTTGCGCACCACGGCGAGACACCAGGGCCGCAGCGGCACGCCCGGCCTTGCGCCACCGTCGAGCGCGGCCAGGCTGCGCGCCAGCGCCTCCTGCACTAGGTCATCAGCCTCGGCGCGCGAGCCGGCCAGGAAACGCGCGAAAGCCCGCAGTTCCGGCAACATTGCCGCGAGCGCCCCGCGTAGATCCGCTTCCAAGGCTTGTTCGCTCACGTCCGTCTGCATATCACCGGCAGGGCGGGCGGCCAGACTGACCGCCGGATGAAGCGGATGACAAGGCGATGAGCGCCATGGATCGCGCGGCCCTGATCCGCGCATTGCCCTATGCAAGACGATACGCGCGCGCGCTGCTCGGCAGCCAGGAGGCGGGGGACGCGCTGGTCGCGGGTGCGCTGCGCGAGGTGCTGGCCGCCTCGCCGGCGGAGGGGCTGGCGAGCGATGCCGGCGCGCGCACCGCGCTCTACGCCGCGATTGGCGACCTCGCCGAGGCCGCGCCGCGGCCGGCCACGCCGCAGGCGCAGGCGCAGGAGATTTCGCAGCTGCAGCGCAGGCTGCTGCTGCTGACCGCGCTGGAAGGCCAGACCCTGACCGCCGCGGCCGCCGCCTGCCACGTCGCGCCGGCGACCGCGGAGCTTGAGCTCCGCCTCGCCCGTGACGTGCTGAAGGACGGCGCCTCGGCGCGCGTGCTGATCATCGAGGACGAACCGATCATCGCCCTCGACATCCAGGAGCTGGTGGAACGCTGCGGCCATAGCGTGGTCGGCATCGCGGCGAGCGAGACCCAGGCGGTCAGCATCGCGCGGCAGGAGCGGCCGAGCCTGGTGCTGGCCGACATCAACCTCGGCGCGGGGGGCGACGGCACCCATGCGGTGGCGCGGCTGCTGCGCCACGTCTCGGCGCCGGTCATCTTCGTCACCGCGCATCCCGAACGCCTGCTGACCGGCGACGCGGTGGAGCCCGCCTTCGTCATCACCAAGCCCTTCGACCCGACGACGCTCGCCGTTGCCACTTTCCAGGCGGTAACGCACGGCGCGCCGCCGGTGTGATACCCTCCGCGCGCGCGTCGACGGGGCGGCGCGCCAGATGACAGGCGCAGGTCGGGGGCGCGAAGGCGCAACCCTCGCACGGCCGGCATGCGCGGCGCCTTCGTTCGCCAGGGGCAACCGAAGCCGCGGCTCAGACGTTCTCCGCCCACGCAACCGCGAGCGGGAGGCCGCCATGCTCTATTGGACGCTGATCTTCCTCGTCATCGCCCTCGTCGCCGGCCTGTTCGGCTTCGGCGGCATCGCCGCCGCCTCGGCCGGCATCGCCAAGATCCTGTTCGGCATCTTCCTCATCCTGTTCCTGGTCTCCCTGATCTTCGGGGTGATCCGCCGCACGTGAAGCGGGCGGCGGCATGGCTCCCGCTGCTGCTCGCGGCGGGCCTCCCCGCGGGTGTCGCGATGCCGGCCGGGGCGGCGGAGCCCGCCACGGGCCCGGCCGCCGCGCCCTGGTTCGATCCCACCCAGCTGCCCTCCTTCACCGGCACGGTTGACCGCTACCTGGTGAACCCGCGCGGCGAGACGGACGGCCTGCTGTTCCGCGAGGGTCCGCAGATCGTCTTCCCGCCGGAGGCGGCGGCCGCCGTCCGGCTCGCCGCGCCGCCTGGCAAGCCGATCACCGTCTGGGGCATCCGCGCGCGCAAGGCGCCGGTCATCACCATGCTCGCCTTCGCGCCGGACGGCGGGCAGCCGCCCTTCGTGCTGGACCGCTTCTACTGGCGCCCGGCCGAGTTGCCGCGGGAGCCCGAGCTGCAGCTCCAGGTCGCGGGCAGCATCCGCCAGCCCTACTACACGCCGCAGGGCATGGTCGCCGGCGCCATCCTGCAGGACGGCACGGTGGTGCTGCTGCCGGAGGATGCGCCGCAGGCGGTGCGCGACCGGATGCAGGCGGGCGCCAGCCTCGCCGCTGCCGGCCCCGGCGCGACCAATGCCACCGGCCGCGCCCTCCTGGCCGCCCGCATCGGCGAGCAGCCGGACGCCATGCGGCCGGTGGCGCAGGCGGCGGCACCCTGAGCGCGGAGATGTCGGATCCGCCTGCCGGGCCGGCCGCAGCAGCCCCGGGCCTGCTGCTCCGCTTCGCCGGCATCGCCCGCCAGTACTTCAACGGTGAGCGGCGCTGGCGCGCCCGCGGCCTCGCCCTCGCCGTGCTGCTGCTGACCTGCCTGCAGATCCTGGTGCAGGTGCGCTATAACCTCTGGAACCGCGACTTCTTCAACGCGCTCGACAACCGCGACCGCGCGGAGTTCTTCGGCCAGGCGCGGCTCTTCGTGCTGCTGGCCCTGGCCAGCATGGCGACCTCGGTCGGCCAGCTCTACGCCCGGCAGATGCTGCAGCTCGACTGGCGCCGCTGGCTGGTGCTCAACCTGCAGCGGCGCTGGCTGGCGGAAGGCCGGCACTACCAGATCGGCTTCCTGCCGGACGCGGCGGACAACCCGGACCAGCGGATCAGCGAGAACACGCGCTGGGCGACCGCCATGGCGGTGGACATGGCGGCGGGCCTCGTCCAGTCGCTGCTGATGCTGCTCTCCTTCATCGGCCTGCTCTGGACGCTTTCCGGCGAGCTGCCGCTGACCCTGGGCGGGCGGGAGATCGCGATACCGGGCTACATGGTCTGGGCGGCGCTGCTCTATGCCGGCATCGGCTCCGGTCTCACCTTCCTGATCGGCCGGCCGATGGTCGGCCTCAACGTCCGCCGCAACCAGGCGGAGAGCGATCACCGCTTCGCGCTGGTGCGGCTGCGGGAGAGCAGCGAGGCGATCGCCATGATCCGCGGCGAGCCGGACGAGGAGCGCGGCCTCGCGCGCGCCTTCGATGCGGTGGTCGCGGTGATGCTCCGGCTGATGCGGAGCGAGCGGCACCTGATGTGGCTCACCTCCGCCTACGGCATGCTGCTGACCATCTTCCCCGCGCTGGTCGCCAGCCCGCACTACTTCGCCGGCGCCATCACGCTTGGCGTCCTCATGCAGATCACCCAGGCCTTCTACCAGGTGACCACGGCGCTCAATTGGTTCGTGGACAACTTTCCCCGCCTGGCCGACTGGCGCAGCCACGTGACGCGCGTGCTCGAATTCGAGGACACGCTGGAGGCGGTGGAGCAATTCGAGGATGACAGCCGGATCACGGTGTCCGAAGGCCCGCTGCCCGATGGGCGGGAAGTGCTGGCCTTCCGCGACCTCCGCATCGCCCAGCTCGACGGCAGCACGGTCATCGCCGAGGCGACCGCGGAGATCGGCCAGGGCGAGCGCGTGCTGATCGTGGGCGAGAGCGGCAGCGGCAAATCCACCCTGTTCCGCGCCATCGCCGGCCTCTGGCCGTGGGGGGAGGGGGAGATCCGCACCCCGCCGCGCGGGCGGATGATGCTCATGCCGCAGCGGCCCTACCTGCCGCTCGGCTCGCTCCGCGCCGCCATCACCTACCCGGCGCCGGCGGCGGAGTTTTCGGCGGCGCAGGTCGCCGCGGCACTCACCCGCTGCGGCCTGCCAGACCTCGTCGAGCGGCTGGAGGAGGAGGAGCGCTGGGACCGCATCCTCAGCCTCGGCGAGCAGCAGCGTCTGGCCTTCGCGCGGCTGCTGCTGCACCGGCCGGGCTGGGTGCTGATGGACGAGGCGACGGCGGCGCTGGACGAGGCGAACCAGGATGTGCTGATGGGGCTGTTCGACGAGGAGCTGCGCGGCACGACGCTGGTCTCGATCGGCCACCGTCCCGGCCTGGACGCCTATCACGACCGCACCCTGACCCTGGTGCGGGACCCGTCCGG
>DASQVL010000023.1:0-3687 GCA_035640795.1 Crenalkalicoccus sp.
GTCGCCCGGCGCGGCGCTGCAATACGCCATGGGCAAGCACTATCCGGGGGAGCCTCTGCCGCGCTGGGCGCTCTACGCGCATTGGCGGCGCGACGGCGAAGCCGTGTGGCGCGACCCGGCGCTGCTCGCCGCGGACGAGGACGCGGACGATGCGACGCCGGAGGATGCCGCGCGCTTCGCGGCGATCCTCGCGGAGCGGCTTCAGGTGGACCCGGCGCTGGTCAACCCGGCGCATGAGGACATCCACTACTATCTGTGGCGGGAGCACCGCCTGCCCGCCAACCTCGTCGCCGAGGACGCGAAGCTGCGCGACCCGCTGGAGCGGGACCGCCTCGCCCGCGTCTTCGGCCAGGGCCTCGCCGCGCCGGTCGGTGCCGTGCTGCCGCTGCGCCGGGTGATGCAGGAGGGCGTGCGGCGCTGGCAGTCCGGCCGCTGGCACTTCCGCGGCGACCATCTGTTCCTGATCCCGGGCGACAGCCCGATCGGCTTGCGCCTGCCGCTCGAAAGCCTGCCCTGGATGTCGGAGGAGGACGCGCTCCGCGTGCAGGAGAGCGAGCGCGATCCCTTCGCGCCGCGCGGCCCTCTGCCGCCGCGCCAGGCCTTCGAGCGCGGGCGTCCCGGCCCGAGCGGCCTCGCCCTGGGCGCGGAGGGCTTCCGCCCGGTGCGGCAGGACCTGCCGGTGGTGGGCGCGAGCGACCCCGGCGTGGTGCGCACCGCGCTGACGGTGGAGCCGCGCGAGGGCAGGCTGCACCTCTTCTTCCCGCCCCTGTATCAGGCGGAGGACTGGCTCGACCTCACCGCCGCCATCGAGGCGACGGCGGAGGAGCTGGGCCGCAAGGTGGTGCTGGAAGGCTACCTGCCGCCGCGCGACCCGCGCCTGCTGCACTTCTCCGTCACGCCCGACCCCGGCGTCATCGAGGTGAACGTGCACCCCGCCACGAGCTGGGCGGAGCAGGTCGAGCGCACCGGGACGCTGTACGAGGAGGCGCGGCAAGTCGGGTTGTCCGCGCAGAAATTCATGCTGGACGGAAGGCATGTCGGCACCGGCGGCGGCAACCATGTGGTGATGGGCGCGGCGGAGCCGGTGGACAGCCCCTTCCTGCGCCGGCCCGACCTGCTGAAGAGCCTGCTCGGCTTCTGGCACAACCATCCGAGCCTGTCCTACCTGTTCAGCGGGTTGTTCATCGGCCCGACCAGCCAGCATCCCCGGGTGGACGAGGCGCGGATGGACGCGCTGCGCGAGCTGGAGATCGCGTTCAGCCGGATCGAACCGCCGCTGTCCAATGATCGGAGGGCGCTTGCGTCCGGAGATCCGAATCGGACAGCCCAGAAGCAGCGCGAGACGCCGCCCTGGCTGGTGGACCGGCTGTTCCGCAACATCCTGGCCGACATGACAGGGAACACCCATCGGACGGAGTTCTGCATCGACAAGCTCTACGCGCCGGAGACCGCCTCGGGCCGGCTCGGCCTCGTCGAGTTCCGCGCCCTGGAGATGCCGCCGGAGGCGCGCATGTCGGCGGCGCAGATGCTGCTGATGCGGAGCGCGATCGCCGCCTTCTGGCGGTACCCCTATGAGCGCCGCCTGGTGCGGTGGGGCACGCGGCTGCATGACGAGTTCATGCTGCCGCACTACGCCGCGCAGGACTTCGCCAATGCGCTGGAGGAAATGGCCGCGCTCGGCTTCCCGCTGCAGCGCGACTGGTTCGCGCCGCACCACGAATTCCGCTTCCCCTTGATCGGCGAGCGCACGCTGCGCGGCATGACGCTCGAGCTGCGCCACGCGCTGGAGCCCTGGCACGTGCTGGGCGAGGAGCCGGGGCCGGGCGGCGCCGCGCGCTATGTGGACAGCAGCACGGAGCGGCTGCAGGCGAAGGTCGCGGGCTGGGTGGCGGAGCGCTACGTGCTCGCCTGCAACGGCCGCGCCGTGCCGCTGGTGCGGACGGAGACGGAGGGGGCGCGGTGCGCTTCAAAGCCTGGGCGCCGCCTTCGGCGCTGCACCCGACCATACCGGCGCAATCGCCGCTGGTCTTCGACGTGTATGACAGCTGGACGGGGCGGAGCCTGGGCGGCGTGACGCACCACGTCGTGCATCCGGGCGGCCTGGCCTATGAGCGCCTGCCGGTGAACGCGAAGGAGGCGGAGGCGCGGCGGCGGACGCGGTTCCAGGCCTTCGGGCATACGCCGGGGGCGATGGAGGCGCCGGTCGTGGACACCGCGCCGGAGAGTCCGCGGACGCTGGATCTGCGGCGGCACGGGTAGGGGGCGGCCCGGCTTGGTCGAGAGTCGGGACGGCGCGAGACGGCTGAGAAGCGTGTCGGAAAAGGGGATCAAAAAAAGGATGGTGGGGGTCTTGGGGGTCCCCGAAGGGGACGTTCCCTTCCTCCCCCAAGGGCCACAGACTCCCCGCTGATGCACGGCACCGCACTCGACGAAATGGTGGACGGCCATGGCGGCGTCCGCCCGCACTGGCGGCCGCTGCTCGGCGTCATCGCCGGCCTCGGCTGGGATGCGCTGGGCGAGCGCGCCCGCCGCATGGACGAGTCCTTCGCCGAGCTGGGCGCCACCTCTCCCCTGCAGGACCCGCCCGCCAGCGACCCCGCCCTCCCCTGGCGCTGCGACCCCATTCCGCTGGTGCTGTCGGAGACCGAATTCACCGCCCTGGCCGAGGGCCTCGCCCAGCGCGCCCGGCTGATCGAGGCGACACTGGCGGATTGCCTCGGCCCGCAGCGGCTGCTGGCGGAGGGCGTCCTGCCGCCCGGCCTCGTCCTCGGCAATCCCGGCTTCCTGCGACCCTGCCGCTTCCTGCCCGGGCCGATGCTGCAGCTCTATGCCGCCGACCTGATCCGCGGGCCGGACGGCGCCTGGCGCGTCGTCGCCGACCGCACCGCCGCCCCCGGCGGCCTGGCCCATGCGCTGGAGCACCGGGAGCTGCTGGCGCGCTTCGTGCCGGAGCTCTTCACCACCCGCCCGATCCGCCCGCTGCGGCCCTTCTTCGAGCTGTGGCAGGACGCGCTGCAGCGCGCGGCACCTCCGGGCGCCGGCCAGGTGGTCGCGCTGATGACCACGGCGCGCGACGGCTTCGAGCCCGCCCTCCTCGCCCGCGAGCTTTCCTGCGCGCTCGTCGAGGGCGGCGACCTCACGGTGCGCGGCGGCGCGCTCTACCTGAAGACGCTCTCCGGCCTCGCCCGCGTCGCCGTGCTGCTGCGGCGGCAGGAGGGGGCGCGGGTGGACCCGCTGGAACTGGACCCGGACCCGAGCCAGGGCGTCGCCGGCCTGCTGGACGCGGCGCGGCAGGGCGCTGTCGTCATCGTGAACCACCCGGGTGCCGGGCTTGCCGAGATGCCGGCCCTCGCCGCCTTCCTGCCCGCCCTGGCGCCGCGGCTGATCGGCGAGAAGCTGGCCCTCGGCCAGGCGGAGGCGCGGCGGCGGACGCGGTTCCAGGCCTTCGGGCATACGCCGGGGGCGATGGAGGCGCCGATCGGGGACACCGCGCCGGAGAGTCCGCGGACGCTGGATCTGCGGCGGTACGGGTAGGGGGCGGCCCGGCTTGGTCGAGAGTCGGGACGGCGCGAGACGGCTGAGAAGCGCGTCGGAAAAGGGGATCAAAAAGGGATGGTGGGGGTCTTGGGGGGTCCCCGAAGGGGACGTTCCCTTCCCCCCCAAGGGCCACAGACTCCCCGCTGATGC
>DASQVL010000024.1:0-3107 GCA_035640795.1 Crenalkalicoccus sp.
CAGGCAGGCCATGTCGAGCAGCTGGTTCGCCCCGGCATCGGTGGGCACGATCTGCACCGGCTGGCTCATCCCCATCAGCAGCGGGCCGAAGGCGGTCGCGCTGGTCAGCCGCGGCACCGCCTTGGTCAGGATGTGCGCGGCGTGCAACCCCGGCATCACCAGCACATTGGCCCGCCCGGTCAGCCGGCAGAAGGGGTAGAGATGCGCGCGCAGCACCGGGTCCAGCGCCACGTCCGCCGACATCTCGCCGTCATACTCGAAATCCACGCTGCGCTCGTCCAGCAGCTTCACGGCGTCGCGGATGGAACCGGGGATGACGCCCTTCGGGTCGCCGAAGGTGGAGAAGCTGAGGAAGGCGACCCGCGGCTCATGCCCCAGCCGCCGCGCCGCCGCCGCGCTCTGGATGGCGATCTCGGCGAGCGTCGTCGCCTCCGGCCGCTCATGGATCGCGGTGTCGGCCACGAAGACGGTGCCGGAGACGCGGGCCAGCATCAGCGTCATGCCGAACAGCACCCCGCCCGGCTCCGGATCGATGGCCATGCGCACGCCCTCGAGCGCCACCGAGTAGCTGCGCGTCTCCCCGGTCACCAGCGCATCCGCATCGCCCAGCGCCACCATGCAGGCGGCGAAGACGTTGCGGTCCTGGTTCACCAGCCGCATGCAGTCGCGGAACAGGAAGCCCTCCCGCTGCTTGCGGGCATAGAGGTATTCCGCGTAGCGCCGGTTGTTCTCCCAGTTGCGCGCATTGCGGATGCGGATGCCCTCCGGCAGCGGCACGCCAAGCGCCGCGACCGCCGTCTGGATCCGGTCCTCCCGCCCGACCAGCACCGGCGTGCCGTAGCCGGCGTTGTGGAATGCGATGGCGGCGCGGATCACCTTCTCCTCCTCGCCCTCGGCGAAGACGACGGTGCGCGGATTCTGCCGCACCCGTTCGGTGATCAGTTCCAGCGCGTTGGCGGTCTGGTCCAGCCGCGCGGTCAGCGAGCGGGCATAGCGCGGCAGGTCCTCGATCGGCCGCCGCGCCACGCCGCTTTCCATCGCCGCGCGCGCGACGGCGAGCGGGACGCGGGAGATCAGGCGCGGGTCGAAGGCGTTCGGGATGATGTACTCCGGCCCGAAGCGCAGCGACTTGCCGGCGCCCGCCGATCCCACCTCCTCCGGCACGTCCTCCCGCGCCAGCAGGGCGAGCGCGCGGGCCGCCGCGATCTTCATCGCGTCATTGATCGTGCTGGCGCGGACATCCAGCGCGCCGCGGAAGATGAAGGGGAAGCCGAGGACGTTGTTCACCTGGTTCGGGTAGTCGGACCGGCCCGTCGCGATGATGCAGTCGGGCCGCACCGCGCGGGCCTCCTCCGGCGTGATCTCGGGGTCCGGGTTCGCCATGGCGAAGATGATGGGCTTGTCCGCCATGGCGCGGACCATCTCCTGCGTCACCGCGCCCTTGACCGAGAGGCCGAAGAACACGTCCGCGCCCTCCAGCGCCTGGGAGAGCGTCCGCGCCCGCGTCTCCACCGCATGCGCCGACTTCCACTGGTTCATGCCCTCCGTGCGGCCGCGGTAGATCACCCCCTTGGTGTCGCACATGAGGATGTTCTCGGGCCGCATGCCCATCGCCCGCAGCAGCTCCGCGCAGGCGATGGAGGCGGCGCCGGCGCCGTTGATGACGAGCTTCGTCTCGTGCAGGTCGCGCCCGGTCAGGAAGGCTGCGTTGATCAGCCCCGCCGCGGCGACGATCGCCGTGCCGTGCTGGTCGTCGTGGAAGACCGGGATGTCCATCGTCTCGCGCAGCCGATGCTCGATGATGAAGCACTCCGGCGCCTTGATGTCCTCCAGGTTGATGCCGCCGAAGGAGGGGCCGAGGTGGCGCACCGCGGCGACGAACTCGTCCACATCCTCGGTCGCCACGCAGAGATCCATGCCGTCCACGTCGGCGAAGCGCTTGAACAGCGCCACCTTGCCCTCCATGACCGGCTTGGAGGCGAGGGCGCCGAGATTGCCCAGGCCGAGCACCGCCGTGCCGTTGGAGATGACGGCGACGAAATTGCCCTTGGCCGTGTAGTCGTAGGCGGTGGTCGGGTCCTGCGCGATGCGCAGGCAGGGCTCGGCCACGCCCGGCGAGTAGGCGAGGGAGAGGTCGCGCGCCGTCACCAGCGGCTTGGTCAGCCGGGTCTCCAGCTTGCCCGGGCGGCCCTCGGCGTGCAGCGCCAGCGCCTCCTCCCCGGTCACGCGGGCGGTGCGCGTATCGCCGAGCATCGGCTGCTGCACGTCATCCATGCGTCTCACTCCGTTCCTGGTCCGGCATGGGACCGGCCTTTGCCCGCGAGTGTCGCAGCCAGGGCGTTCTTGGGAAAGACTCCCTGTTTGCGGTTGCGAAGCGGCAACGGCTGCCCTTTGCCACGAAATGCTCTAAGCACCCCCCATGTCGCCGGACGACCGGCCAGCCGCGCCGCCCGGCGCCGCCGGCCATCCCCCCTCCCGCGCCCAGGCCGCGCAAATTCCGCCCGCCTCCGGCGAGCAGGTCCCGCGCGCCCAGGGCGAGCAGATCCCGCG
Source organism: Crenalkalicoccus sp. (assembly GCA_035640795.1). GTDB lineage: Bacteria > Pseudomonadota > Alphaproteobacteria > Acetobacterales > Acetobacteraceae > DASQVL01. Next base: position 2,551 of record DASQVL010000024.1, read on the forward strand.
CGCCCAGGGCGCGACCCCCGCCATGGCCCAGTGGTTCGCCGCCAAGGCGGAACACCCGGATGCGCTGCTCTTCTTCCGCATGGGCGACTTCTTCGAGCTGTTCTTCGCCGATGCCGAAGCCGCGAGCGAGGCGCTCGACATCGCTCTGACCTACCGGGGGGAGCACCAGGGCCAGCCCATCCCGATGTGCGGCGTTCCCGCCCATGCCCATGAGGCCTATCTGGCGCGGCTGATCCGCCGCGGCTTCCGGGTCGCGCTCTGCGAGCAGATGGAGACGCCGGAGGAGGCGAAGCGCCGCCGCGCGCCGACCATCAGGCGGGAGGTGGTCCGCCTGGTCACCCCCGGCACGGTGACCGAGGAGCAGCTGCTGGACGCGGCGCGCCCCGCCTGGCTGCTGGCCCTGGCGCCGGATGGCGATGCGATCGGCGCCGCATGGCTCGACGTCTCGACCGGCGCCTTCGAGACCGAGGCGCTGCCGCGCGCCGAGCTCGCCGCGCTGCTCGCCCGGCTGGAGCCTGCCGAGGTGATCGCGCCCGCCGCCCTCGCCGGTGATCCCG
>DASQVL010000025.1:0-5386 GCA_035640795.1 Crenalkalicoccus sp.
GGGTGTTCCTGGGCGAGCGCCTGGCGCCGCTCGCCTGGGGCGGCACCGCGCTCGCCGCGGCCGGCGTGGCGCTGGCGCAGCGGCGGGCCGGTTGACCGCGGCCGCCGCCGCTCCCTAGCCTCGCAGGAACCCCCTCAAGAGGCAGCGTCCAGATGGCCCATCGCGGCTTGCGCTTCGGCATCTTCCTCGCCCCCTTCCACCGGGTGGGCGACAACCCGACGCTGGCGATCGCCCGCGACCTCGAGCTCGTGCAATGGCTGGACTGGCTCGGCTATGACGAGGCCTGGATCGGCGAGCACCACTCCGCGGGCTGGGAGGTCATCGCCTCGCCGGAGATCTTCATCGGCGCGGCGGCGGAGCGGACGAAGCACATCATGCTCGGCTCCGGCGTCACCAGCCTGCCCTACCACCACCCCTTCCTGGTGGCGCAGCGCTTCGTGCAGCTCGATCACATGACGCGCGGCCGCGTCATGCTGGGCTGCGGGCCGGGCGCCCTCGTCTCGGACGCCTACATGATGGGCATCCGCGCCGAGGAGCAGCGGCGGATGATGGACGAGGCGATGGACGCCATCACCCGGCTGCTCGCCTGCGAGGAACCGGTCACCATGAAGACCGACTGGTTCGAGCTGCGCGAGGCGCGGCTGCACCTGGCGCCCTACACCCATCCCCGCTTCCCGATCGCGGTGGCGAGTGCGACGACGCCGGCCGGCGTGCTGGCCGCCGGCAAGTACGGTGTCGGGCTGCTCAGCCTGGGCGCGGGCCTGCCGGGCGGCAACGCCAAGCTCGCCGAGCACTGGCGGCTGGGCGAGGCGGAGGCGGCGAAGCACGGCAAGACCTTCGACCGTGCCGGCTGGCGCCTCGTGGTGAACCTGCACTGCGCGGAGGATGACGAGCGGGCGATGCGCGAGGTCGCCAAGGGCGAGCGCGCCGAGACGCTGACCTATTTCTCCGAGACGCTGGGCCGCCCGCCGATGCGGAGCGAGGACCCGCTGGGCGACGGGCTGAAGGCCGGCACCACCCTGGTGGGCAGCCCGGACACGGTGGCGAACGGCATCTCCCGCCTGCTGGAATACACCGAAGGCGGCTGCGGCGCCGTGCTGTTCCGCGCCCATGAATGGGCGAACCGGGAGGACACGCTGCGGAGCTACGAGCTCTTCGCCCGCTGGGTGATGCCGCGCTTCCAGAGCAGCGTCGTCACCACGACGGACAGCCGCGAATGGTGCAGCGCCAACCGCCACGGCATCTTCGGGCCGAGCATGGCGGCGCTGCGCAAGGCCTTCACCGATGCCGGGCAGGAGGTGCCGGACCACATGCGGCTCCGGCTGTTCACGGACAAGGTGTAGCGTGCAGGGGGCCGGCGCCGCCCGGTCCGGCGGCGTCGGCCGGGCGGCTCAGCCCATCGCCTTCTTCAGGTTCTCGTCGATCCTCGCCAGGAAGGCCTGGGTGTTCAGCCAGGGCTGGTCCTTGCTGATCAGGATGGCGAGGTCCTTGGTCATCGCCCCGCTCTCCACCGTCTCGACGCAGACCTTCTCCAGCGTCTCGGCGAAGGCCGTCACCTCCGGCGTGTTGTCGAACTTGCCGCGATAGGCGAGGCCGCGCGTCCAGGCGAAGATGGAGGCGATCGGGTTGGTGCTGGTCTCCCGGCCCTTCTGGTGCTCCCGGTAGTGGCGCGTCACCGTGCCGTGCGCCGCCTCGGACTCCACGGTCTTGCCGTCCGGGGAGAGGAGGACGGAGGTCATCAGGCCGAGCGAGCCGAAGCCCTGCGCCACGATGTCGCTCTCCACGTCGCCGTCATAGTTCTTGCAGGCCCAGATGTAGCCGCCCTCCCACTTCAGCGCGGAGGCGACCATGTCGTCGATCAGCCGGTCCTCGTAGGTCAGGCCGCGCTTCTCGTATTCCGCCCTGAACTCGGTGTCGTAGATGCGGCGGAAGATGTCCTTGAAGCTGCCGTCATAGGCCTTCAGGATCGTGTTCTTGTGGCTGAAATAGACCGGGTAGTTGCGCTGCAGGCCGTAGTTGAAGCTGGCGCGGGCGAAGCCCTCGATCGAGCTGTTGAGGTTGTGCATCATCATGGCGACGCCGCCGCCCTTGAAGGCGAAGTCGCCGATCTCCTGCGGCAGGCCGCCCTCGGGCGTGTAGACCATTGTCACCTTGCCCGCGCCCGGCACCTTCATCTCCACCGCGCGGTAGATGTCGCCATAGGCGTGGCGGCCGACGACGATCGGCTTCGACCAGTGCGGCACCAGGCGGGGGACGTTGCGGCAGATGATCGGCTCCCGGAAGATGGTGCCGTCCAGGATGTTGCGGATGGTGCCGTTCGGGCTGCGCCACATCCGCTTCAGCTTGAACTCCTCCACCCGCGCCTCGTCCGGCGTGATGGTCGCGCACTTCACGCCGACGCCGTACTGCTTGATGGCGTTGGCGGCCTCCACCGTGACCTGGTCGTCGGTCCGGTCCCGGCTCTCGATCCCGAGGTCGTAGTACTTCAGGTCGATGTCGAGGTAGGGGAGGATCAGGCGCTCCTTGATGAACCCCCAGATGATGCGGGTCATCTCGTCGCCGTCGAGCTCGACGACGGGGTTCTTCACCTTGATCTTCGCCATCTCTGTCCTCGTCCTCGCCCCGGCCGTTCGCGCCGGCGCGCCGGGCCGTTGCGGTTCTCGCACCGGGTGCGGGCCGCGGCAAGGGTGCGGCCGGCACCCGCGCCCGTCACGCCGCCCGTCGCTTCTCCAGCAGCCCCTCGGCGATCAGCGCCTCGGCGATCTGCACCGCGTTCAGCGCGGCGCCCTTGCGCAGGTTGTCGCTGACGCACCAGAAGGCCAGGCCGTGCGGCACGGTGGGGTCGCGGCGGAGGCGGGAGACGTAGACCGCATCCTCACCCGCCACCTCGGTCGGCGTCACGTAGCCGCCATCCTCCCGCCGGTCCAGCACGGTGACGCCCGGCGCCGCGCGCAGCGCCGCCCAGGCGTCCTGCTCGGTGATCTCGCCCTCGAACTCCACATGCACCGCCTCGGCATGGCCGATGAAGACGGGGACGCGCACGCAGGTGGCGATCATCGCGATGTCGGGGTCGAGGATCTTCCGCGTCTCCACCGCCATCTTCCACTCCTCCTTCGTGGAGCCGTCCTCCATGAAGCGGTCGATGTGCGGGATGACGTTGAAGGCGATCGGCTTGGTGAACTGCTCGGGCGTCGCCGGATCGGCCACGTAGACGGCGCGGGTCTGGTTGAACAGCTCGTCCATCGCCTCCTTCCCCGCGCCGGAGACCGACTGGTAGGTGGCGACGACGACGCGGCGGATGCGCGAGAGATCGTGCAGCGGCTTCAGCGCCACCACCATCTGGATGGTTGAGCAGTTGGGGTTGGCGATGATGCCGCGCTTGCGGAAGCCCTTCAGCGCCTGCGGGTTCACCTCCGGCACCACCAGCGGCACGTCGGGCTCCATGCGGAACTGGCTGGTATTGTCGATGACGACGCAGCCCGCCGCCGCGGCGCGCGGCGCGTGCACGGCAGAGACGGAAGCGCCGGGCGAGAACAGGCCGATATCCACGCCCTTGAAGTCGAAGCTCTCCAGGTTCTTCACCTTGAGCGTCGCCGTCTCGCCGAAGCTCACCTCCTGCCCCGCGGAGCGGCCGGAGGCGAGGGCGATGACCTCGCTCGCCGGGAAGTTCCGCTCGGCGAGGGTCTTCAGCATCTCGCGCCCCACCGCACCCGTGGCGCCGACGACTGCGACCCGGTAGCCCATGAGCCACGCTCCTGCGGTTGCGGCCCGCCGCGGAAGGGTGCCGGCCGGGCCTTCACGGTCTCTAAGGCCGCGCCGCGCGCGGTTCAAGCGCGAGCGCGGCCGGCCGGCGGTGGCCGCGGCGCCGTCACGAGGCGCGGACGGGCCGGGCGTTCCCCGCCGCGCATGTTGACCTGAAACGGCCCACCCTGCCACCCTGCCCGCACAAGTAAAATGGGAGGGACCGCCATGAGACGAACCGCCGCGCTTCTTGTGGCCGGCCTGCTGGCGACAGTCTCCACGCTGGCGCTGGCGCAGCAGGCCCAGCCGGGTCGCACCACCCCCAATTCTGGCGTCAATACCGGCGGCGCCCCGCCGGGCGAGGTCTCGCCGACCGTCCGCCCGCCGACCGCGGGTCCGCTGCCCGCGACCGGCGGCCAGGGCAATCTCGAGCGGCTGCAGCAATTCCGCACCACCGGCACGCCGATGCAGATGGAGACCGTGCCGCAGGAAGGCCGGCGCGCCGACGCACTGCGCCGCAACCTCGAGCGCATCCGCCTGCCGGAGGGCTTCCGGATCGAGCTCTACGCCGTGGTGCCGGATGCGCGGCACATGGCGATCGGCCCGTCCTCCGGCGTCATCTTCGTCGGCACGCGCAAGACCCGCATCTGGGCGGTGACCGACCGCGACCGCGACCGGGTGGCGGACGAGGTGAAGACCTTCGCCCCCTCCATCCAGTTCAGCGTGCCCAACGGGCTCTGCTTCACACCGGACGGCTTCCTGCAGGTGGTGGAGCACAACCGCGTGCTCTCCTTCCCCGCCGCCGAATTCTTCTACGAGGGGCCGGACGTCGCGGCCGAGGTGGTCGTCCCGCAGGGCCAGCTCATCCCGCCCTCGGAGGAGAGCTTCAACCACGGCGCCCGCGTCTGCCGCATCGGGCCCGACAACAAGCTCTACATCGCGCTCGGCCAGCCCTTCAACGTGCCGTCGCCCGCCAAGCTCGAGCTCTACAACCGCGTCGGGATGGCCGGCATCGTGCGGCTGGACCGCGACGGCAAGAACCGCGAGGTCTATGCGCGCGGCGTCCGCAACTCCGTCGGCATCGACTTCCGACCCGGCACGAGCGAGCTGTGGTTCACCGACAACCAGGTGGACGGCATGGGTGACGACCGGCCGCCCGGGGAGATCAACCGCTCGACCGGCTCCGGCCAGCATTTCGGCTTCCCCTGGTTCGGCGGCGGCAGCGTGCGCACCGCGGAATACGCCAACAGCCAGCCGCCGCCCGAGACGGTGCCGCCGCTGGTGGAGACCACGCCGCACGCGGCGGATCTCGGCATGACCTTCTACGATGGCCGCATGTTCCCCGAGGAGTATCGCGGCGCCATCCTCAGCGCCCAGCACGGGTCCTGGAACCGCACCACCCCGATCGGCGCGCGGGTGATGGTGACCTTCCTCAATCCGGATGGCAGCGTGAAGGAGCACAAGCCCTTCGCCGAGGGCTGGCTGGACGAGGAGACCAATGAATATCTCGGCCGGCCGGTGGACGTCGCCGTGCTGCGCGACGGCTCGGTGCTGGTCTCGGACGACTATGCCGGGGCGATCTACCGCATCACCTACGATCGCCGCCGATGAGGCGGGTGACGCTGCTCGCCGCCGCGCTGCTCGG
>DASQVL010000026.1:0-6078 GCA_035640795.1 Crenalkalicoccus sp.
GTGAACCTCTTCTGGGTCTGGGGCCATCCGGAGGTCTACATCCTGGTCCTGCCGGCGTTCGGCGTCTTCTCGGAGGTCACCTCGACCTTCTGCGGCAAGCGCCTCTTCGGCTACACCTCGATGGTCTATGCCACGGTGGTGATCACCATCCTGTCCTACCTGGTGTGGCTGCACCACTTCTTCACCATGGGGGCCGGCGCCACCATCAACTCCTTCTTCGGCCTCTCGTCGATGATCATCTCGATCCCCACAGGCGCGAAGATCTTCAACTGGCTGTTCACCATGTACCGCGGCCGCATCCGCTTCGAGGTGCCGATGCTGTGGACCGTGGGCTTCATGGTCACCTTCACCATCGGCGGCATGACCGGCGTGATGCTGGCGGTGCCCCCGGCCGACTTCCAGCTCCACAACAGCCTGTTCCTGATCGCCCACTTCCACAACGTCATCATCGGCGGCGTGGTGTTCGGCGCGATGGCGGGCATCACCTACTGGTTCCCGAAGGCCTTCGGCTTCAAGCTGGATCCGTTCTGGGGCAAGATGTCCTTCTGGTGCTGGTTCATCGGCTTCTACATCGCGTTCATGCCGCTCTACGCGCTGGGCCTGATGGGCGTGACCCGCCGGCTCAACCACTTCGACGACCCGTCCCTGCAGATCTGGTTCATCATCGCCGCTTGCGGCGCCGCCCTGATCGGGCTCGGCATCCTGTCCACCATCATCCAGCTGGTGGTCAGCGTCCTCCGGCGCGAGCAGCTGCGCGATCTGACCGGCGACCCATGGAATGGCCGCACGCTGGAGTGGTCCACCTCCTCGCCGCCACCGGCCTACAACTTCGCCTTCACGCCGATCGTGCATGGCCTCGACGCCTGGTGGGACATGAAGCAGCGCGGCTATGCGCGGCCGCTGCGGGGCTTCCGCCCCATCCACATGCCGAAGAACACCGGCACCGGCGTCATCCTGGCCGCCCTCGCGGTCGCCTTCGCCTTCGGCATGATCTGGTACATGTGGTGGCTCGCGGCGGTGAGCTTCGCGGCGATGCTCGCCGTCGCCATCGGACACACCTTCAACTACCACCGCGACCACTTCATGCTGGCGGATGAGGTGGCACGCACCGAGCAGGGCCGCACCGCCCTGATGGCTGGGGAGTAGGGCGGTGTCCGCACCCACACTTCAGGCGAGCCGGACGGCCGAGCCGGTGGCCTTCTATGTCACGGAGGTCGAGCACGCGCATTCCGGGGCCAGCACCATGCTCGGCTTCTGGATCTACCTGATGAGCGATTGCCTCATCTTCGCCGTGCTGTTCGCCACCCACGGCGTGCTCGGGCGCAATTACGCGGGCGGCCCCGCTCCGGCGGACCTGTTCGACCTGACGGGGGTGGCGCTCGAAACCTCGATGCTGCTGCTCTCCTCCGTCACGGACGGATTCGCCGAGCTGGCGATGGAGCGCAACAGGAGGGGCACGATGCTGTTCTGGCTCCTCATCACCGGCCTGTTCGGCGCCGCCTTCCTGTATTTCGAGATCACTGAGTTCGCGCACCTGATCGCCGAGGGCGCCGGGCCGCAGCGCAGCGCCTTCCTCTCGTCCTTCTTCGCGCTGGTCGGCACGCACGGGCTGCATGTCACCGCCGGCCTGCTCTGGTTGGTCACACTTATGGTGCAGGTGGCGTGGCGAGGGCTGATCGAGGACAACAAGCGCCGGCTGAGGTGCTTCAACATGTTCTGGCATTTCCTGGACGTCATCTGGATCGGCGTCTTCTCCTTCGCCTACCTCCTTCCGCTGGCTGCCTGACGGGAGTGCTGCAATGAGCCCGGACACGACGGCGCATCATGGTGGGTACGATGGTCACGCGGATGCTGCCGGCCACGGCACGCTGAAGGACTACCTGACCGGCTTCATCCTGTCCGTCATCCTGACCGCCATTCCGTTCTGGCTGGTGATGGGCAACGTCTTCGCCAACTCGCAGGTGACGGCCTTGGCCATCATGGCCTTTGCCGCGGTGCAGATCCTCGTCCACATGGTGTACTTCCTGCACATGAACACACGATCGGAAGGCGGATGGACCATGCTGGCGCTGATGTTCACGCTGGTGCTGGTGGGGATCATGCTGATCGGTTCGCTCTGGGTGATGTACCACCTCGACACCAACATGATGCCCACGACGCCGCACGAGATACGCAACATGCCCTGAGCATGGCGGTGCCTCGCGCGGGGATGGTGGCGGGAGAGGAGGGGCGGCGCGGCTTCCCGGTCCGGCGTGCCGTGCTTGCGGCGCTGGCTACGCTGGCTGTCATCGGGCTGGTGGAGCTGGGTAACTGGCAGCTCGCGCGCCGCACCTGGAAGCAGGACCTGATCGCCCGGGTGGATGCCCGGGTGCATGCGCAGCCGGTGCGTCTTCCCGGTCCGCCCGATTGGCCGAGGATTTCCGCGGCCCAGCACGAATACCGGCGCGTGCAGGCGACCGGCCGCTTCCTGCGCAGCGAGGAGACGCTGGTCCAGGCGAGCACCGCGCTGGGCGCGGGCTATTGGGTGATCTCACCCCTGCGGACCGAGGACGGCTTCCTGGTATTGGTCAACCGCGGCTTCGTCCCGGGCGAGCGGCGCGAAGCCGCCGGCCTCGCCGGCCCAGTGCCGGATGGCGTGGTGACCGTGACGGGCCTGATGCGCATGACAGAGCCCGGCGGAGGATTCCTGCGTGCCAATGTGCCGGCAGAGGAGCGCTGGTACTCGCGCGACGTCTCTGCGATCGCCGCAGCAAGGAGGCTGGGAGATGTCGCGCCCTATTTCATCGATGCCGAGGCCGGGCCGCACCCGGGCAGATGGCCGGCTGGCGGCCTGACCGTCATCACCTTCCCCGACAATCACCTGGTCTATGCTCTGACCTGGTATGCCTTGGCGTTGCTGCTGGCCGGCAGCAGTCTTTATGTCGAGTACGAAGAGTGGCGGGCATCGCGGCAGCCCGGCAGTGCCTGAGCAGGGGCGCCCCAGCAGCCGGGGGGCGAACACCCTGCGAGGCGTCCACGGACCTGCATCGCTGACCCGACCCGCTTCAGGCCGTAATGGCGATCGCCAAGCCGGTCGCGATCAGCGCGCCGGACCACAGCAGATCGAAGTTGATCCATCCCTGGCGCAGCACGGCGAGGCCGAGCCAATCATGCACTGCCAGGGCGACCACCCCGGTCACGGCCAGCATTGCCGCAGTATGCACGCCGGTCGCCGCCGCGGCCATCAGCAGCGATCCGGCCCCGGCCGTTGCGCCGCCTGCGCAGAGCGGCATGAGCGCCGGCACCAGCATCAGCCCGGCGCCGTGCCCGGTCGCCATGAGGAAGGACCAGAGGACCAGGCCCGCCAAACCGGTCGTCATGCCGACCCGCACGCGATGGCGGTGGTCGTAGAGCCAGTGATACGCCGCCCAGAGCACAAGCATCGCGCCCGCTGCCCGGCGGATTGCCCCCGCATCGGCCACCGCTCCGATGGCCACCACGGATGCGGCGACGAGCGAGATCGAAAGCGCATGCCCGAGCGCAATAGGCAGTAGCGACAGCAGGACGGCCTGGCGGCTGCGGCGGTGCAGACCAAGCGCCACGGCGAACAGCCAGCCCATCGCCGGGTTGAGGCCGTGGAAGGTTCCGAGGCCCGCGAGCGCGATCCACGGCCAGGCGTTGGCGATGTCCATCGTGCCTGCGCGATGGTCCCGATCCGCCGATCACGGATAGCAGTAGGAGTCGGAGGAGCAGTCGCCACCTTCGAGGCGAACCTGGTGCGGCCGGTGCGTCTTTGGCCACTGGACGAAGAAGTTCGCGTCGAAGCCGATGCCGCCGTCGGGGCCGGCATCGAGCTTCATCATCCAGCCCTCAAGCCCCTCGGGATAGAACTGCTCGTCGATCGCGCCGTAGAGCGAGTTGGTGAAGTAAATGCGGCGCCCGTCGCGGCTGATCTCCACCATCTGCGGGCCCCCGTTCAGCCGCTGGTCGGCGACCTTCGGGTGGCCCGCGCGGGAAGCGATGCCGCCGATCCTGACCGTGCCGGTCAGCTTCGGCGCAAATGGGTCGGAGACATCATACTGCCGCAGGTCTCCCGTGCCCCAGCAGGCGACGTAGAGGAACCGGTCGTCCATGGACAGATCGATATCGGTGACGAGCGGTGGCACCGCTCCGAAGCCCTTCAGCATGGGCGGCAGCAGGTCGGCATCGGCGGGCTCGGCCGGAATCTCGATCACCTTCCTCGCGGCCCAGCTGCCGTTCTCGCGGTGCCAGGTCCAGATCGAGGCCGAGAGGTCCTTTAGGCTGATCACCGAGTTGACGAAGCCGTAGGCCTTGGTCGGGTCGTGCGCCGGACGGAGCTCAAGGACGAGCTGGTTCTCCGCGCCGAAGTCCAGTTCCTGCACATGCCTGCGCCGGTGCAGGTCCCAGAAATGCAGCCGGTGGCCGTACTTGCCGCCGAGCAGCACCTCGGGGACGAGGCCGTTCTCGATCTGGTCCGGCAGGCCCCATTCACTGGTGACCAGGGTGTCGTGGCCGAGATGCCACCATACGTCATAGGCCAGCCGCTGCGGTCCGCGGTCAATCTCCCAGCGGCCGCGAATGTCGAAGCTTTCGTGGTCCATCAGGAAGACGCCGCCGGGCGCCTCGCCCTGCGCGTTGGCCAGGGCCGCGACATAGATACCCTCCGGCCCGCAATGGACAGTGTGCGGACGCGTGTAGCCGGACCGCTCCGCGACGTCCTCGGGCTCCAGAACCCGCACGATGCTCGGCTGGCGCGGGTTTGGCCTCGTATCCAGAATGTGGAGGCGCGAGGAGCGCAGGCCAGGCACGATCAGGTAGCGGCGCTCGGCATGCGGATGCGGCGCGTTCGGGCAGAGGCAGGAACTGCAGGCGTTCCAGCCGAAATGGTGCAACTCGTCGCCGGTGTTCGGCATTGGCACGTTGCCGACCACCTGCGAGTAGGTTGAGGAGCGGGGATCGACATCCACGACGCTGATCGCGTCCGGTATCTGCCGCGTGGGGTCGAAGCTCGCCACGTAGGCGAGCGTCTCCGCAGGCGCCTTCATGGCCATGCGGGGCGAGGGATAGAAGGTCGGGTCGGGCGTCCAGGTGGCCATGGTCAAGCCCTCCTGTCTCGGCCGCGTTTCCTGTCTCCTGCACGGACTGTGCGGTGGGCTTGGCCCGGCATCAGGTCGTGCCTGAGGAGCGGCCTGACGCCACGGACCCTAGGCCACGGCATGGAGGTCGCACAACACATAAGAGGCTGCTGGCACAGCCGGTGGGTCTCAGCGCGCCGCTTGGCGACGGTCGTAATCGGCGGCCAGGGCGATGAGAGCCGCCCCGCCGTCGCCTGCGAAGGCCGGTCCGTGCATCAGCGCGAGCCGGCGCGGCGCCAGCCCCGCCAGGCGGCGGAGTGTTGTGCCCATGCTGGGGTGGAGGCTGGAGAAGCGGAACAGGTCCTCGGCGGCGATGGCGGGGCCGACCACGTCGCCTTCCGTCAGCGCCGGGCCGTCCCCCGTCTGGGTGAACAGGTCGCCGCAGAGCAGCGTCCCGGTCACTTCCTCGAACAGCACCCCGGCATCCCAGCCATGCGGGATGTGCGGTGTGTCGTGCCAGCGGACTCGGAGGCCGCGGCCGAGCTCGATCACCGCACCGTCGGCGAGCATGCGCGGCGCGCGGTCCGCCATGTCGGCGAGCGAGACCAGGCAGCCGGTCTCGCCCTGCGCCGCCTCGGCCCGGGGCGCGGCGCCGAGCCAGTCGTTGAGCGCACCGCACTCGTCGCCCTCGTAGTGCCCGAAGGCGATCCAGCGCAGCCGTTCCGGCGGAAGGATGCGGGCGAGCGCGGCGCGCACCGCCGGGAACATGCGCCGGTGGCCGGTGTGGAACAGCAGCGGATCGTCGCCGAGCAGCACGAACTGGTTGAAGGTGAAGCCGGCCGGCGGGGCGATGTGCGGCACGAAGGTGGAGAGCCGGTAGATGCCATCGGCGATCTCGTCGATGCGAGTGTCCACGGAACCCTCCCTCCCTTGCGCGCGCGACGACAGCGGCGGGTCGGCGCCGGTGCGGGTCGGACACCGGGCTACTGATACGCGATCCGGC
>DASQVL010000027.1:0-2822 GCA_035640795.1 Crenalkalicoccus sp.
TGGTGTTCCGATCCGAAGGGCGCCGCACTGGCGGCGAACTTCGGAATCGGGACACCAGGGCCGGCCGCCAGCTGCGCGCCGGCACGGATCGGGGCGGCGGATGCCGCTCAGGCCTGCCGCGGGGCGGCCCGGCCGCGCTGCGGCAGGGGCGCGGCCGGGGCGGCCGCGTGCCAGGACAAGGGAACATGCCCGGCAGCCCGGGGCTGGCCGGTGTGGGTGCGGATCGGAGCCAATGCCCGACGTCGTCGTCGTCGAATCGCCTGCCAAGGCCAAGACGATCAACAAGTATCTTGGGCGTGACTTTACCGTCCTCGCCTCCTTCGGCCATGTCCGCGACCTCCCCCCCAAGGACGGCTCGGTCCGGCCGGAGGAGGATTTCGCCATGGACTGGGAGGCGGATGACCGCGGCGAGCGGCAGGTCCGCGAGATCGCCCGCGCGCTGAAGGGCGCCCGGCGCCTGTTCCTGGCGACCGACCCGGATCGGGAGGGCGAGGCGATCTCCTGGCACGTGCAGGAGATGCTGGCCCGCCAGGGCGCGCTGAAGGGCGTCGAGGTCCGCCGCATCACCTTCAACGAGATCACCAAGCGCGCCGTGCAGCAGGCGCTCGCCGCCCCGCGCGAGCTGGATGCCCCGCTGATCGACGCCTACCTGGCGCGCCGGGCGCTCGACTACCTGGTGGGCTTCACCCTCTCCCCCGTGCTCTGGCGGAAGCTGCCGGGCAGCCGCAGCGCGGGCCGGGTGCAGTCCGTCGCCCTCCGCCTGATCTGCGAGCGCGAGGCGGAGATCGAGGCCTTCCGCCCACGCGAGTACTGGACGGTCGAGGCGCGCTTCCTGACGCCCGTCGGCGCGCCGTTCACGGCAAGGCTGACCCATCTCGACGGCAAGCGGCTCGAGCAGTTCGACCTGCCGGACGAGGCCTCGGCGCTGCGCGCCAAGCGGGCGGTGGAGGAAGGCGCCTTCTCGGTCGCCTCCGTCGAGCGCAAGCGCGTCCGCCGCAACCCGCCGCCGCCCTTCACGACCAGCACGCTGCAGCAGGAGGCCTCGCGCAAGCTGGGCCTGGGCGCCCAGCAGATCATGCGCCTCGCCCAGCAGCTCTATGAGGGCGTGGACATCGAGGGCGACACGGTCGGCCTCATCACCTACATGCGGACGGACGGCGTGCAGATGGCCCGCGAGGCGATCGCCGCCATCCGCGACCATGTCGGCCGGGCCTTCGGCAGCGACTACCTGCCGGCCGCGCCGCGCGAATACGCGACGCGCGCCAAGAATGCCCAGGAGGCGCATGAGGCGATCCGCCCGACCGACGTGACCCGCCGGCCGGAGGACGTGGCGCGCTTCCTCGATGACCGCCAGCGCCGCCTCTACGAGCTGATCTGGAAGCGCGCCGTCGCCTCGCAGATGGCCTCGGCCGAGCTCGACCAGACCACGGTGGAGATCGCCGACGCCTCCGGCCGCACGCGGCTGCGCGCCACCGGCTCCGTCATCGCCTTCGACGGCTTCCTCAAGCTGTACCGGGAGGATGAGGACGACCGCGCGGCGGATGCCCGTGCCGGGCTCGCGACCGGCGCCGCGGAGGACGAGGACAGCCGCGTCCTGCCGCCCATGGCAGCGCGCGATCCCCTGAAGACGCAGGAGGTCGCGGCGCACCAGCACTTCACCCAGCCGCCGCCGCGCTACTCGGAAGCCTCACTGGTCAAGAAGCTGGAGGAGCTCGGCATCGGCCGGCCTTCCACCTATGCCTCCATCCTGCAGGTGCTGCAGGACCGCGCCTATGTGCGGCTGGAGAAGCGCCGCTTCCTCCCGGAGGATCGCGGGCGCCTGGTCACCGCCTTCCTCGTCTCCTTCTTCGAGCGCTACGTGGACACCGGCTTCACCGCCTCGCTCGAGGAGCAGCTGGACGACATCTCGGGCGGAAGGGTGGACTGGCGCGCGGTGATGCGCGCCTTCTGGGAGGAGTTCTCCAGGGCGGTCGAGGCGACCAAGGACCTCAAGATCAGCGACGTCATCGATGCGCTGGACGAGGAGCTGGGCCCGCATTTCTTCCCCGCCCAGGGCGACGGCACCGACCCGCGGGCCTGCCCCGCCTGCGGCACCGGGCGGCTCGGCCTCCGGCTTGGCCGCAACGGCGCCTTCATCGGCTGCTCGAACTACCCCGATTGCCGCTACACGCGGCCGCTGGTGGTGCCCGGCGCCGAGGGCGAGGGCGCGACCGCGCTCGCCGAGGGCCAGCGCAGCCTCGGCACCGATCCCGCGACGGGGCAGGAGGTGACGCTGCGCCGCGGGCCCTACGGGCTCTACGTGCAGCTCGGCGAGGGCGGCACCGATGAGCGGGGCAAGCCCATCAAGCCGCGCCGCGCCAGCCTGACGCGCGACATGGACCCGGAGACGCTCGATCTCGAACGCGCCCTCGCCCTGCTCGCCCTGCCGCGCGTGGTGGGCCGCGACCCGGGCACGGGCGAGGAAATTACCGTCGGCCTCGGCCGCTTCGGGCCCTATGTCCGGCTCGGCAGCGTCTACCAGTCGCTGGAGCCGGGCGACGACGTGCTGAGCCTCGGCATGAACCGCGCCATGGACCTGCTGGCCAAGGCGCGCGCCAAGGTGCGGCTGCTCGGCGCGCATCCGAAGGACGGCGCGCCGATCGAGATCCGCAAGGGGCGCTTCGGCCCCTATGCGCAGCATGGCAAGGTGGTGGCGAACCTGCCGCGCGGCGTCGCCATGGAGGACGTCACCCTCGACCAGGCGGTCGCCCTCCTCGCCGAGCGCGGCAAGGAGCTGCCGCCGCGCGGCAAGGGGGCCAAGGCCGCGAAGGGCAAGGCGCGCG
>DASQVL010000028.1:0-3518 GCA_035640795.1 Crenalkalicoccus sp.
ATCATCGGCCTCTGGGCCGAGCGGGCGAGCGCCGCCCTCGCCGCCAAGGCGCCCGCCCCGCGCCGCACCCTCGAGATCGTGGTGGAGCAGACCCGCCGGCTCGGCCAGTTGCTCGACCGCATGCGGGAGCTGGCGCGCGACGAGGCGGAGCGGAGCGAGGTGTTCGACGCCGCGGCGGCGGGGCGCGCGGCGGTCGAGATCGCCCGGTGCAGCTGGACCGTCGACCCGATCGAGGTGGAGATGGAGGTCGATGCCGAGCCGGCGCCGGTCGAGGGCCGGCCCGCCCAGCTCGAGCAGGCGATGCTGCACCTGCTGGAGAATGCGCGGGAGGCGGTGCTTGCCCGCCTGGCGCGGGAGCCTGCGGCGCCGGCGCGCATCCAGGTGCGCCTGCGGCAGGAGGCCGGATGGTTCAGCGTCGCGGTGGTCGATACGGGGGGCGGCGTGCCGGCCGCGCTCGGCGACCGCATCCTCGACCCCTTCGTCACCACCAAGGACCCGGGCAAGGGCCCGGGGCTCGGCCTGCCGGTCGCCGCCGGCATCGCCCTCGGCATGGGCGGGCGGCTCAGCTGGCGGAACATCGGGGAGGGGGGGCGGGAGGCCGGCGCCTGCTTCCGCCTGGCGCTGCCCCTCTCCGCCGAAGATGCGACCGCCGGCCGCGCCGCGTGACCATGACGCTGCGCGTCCTGATGGCGGAGGACGAGCCGCTGGCGGCCGAGGTCCTGCGCGAGCTGCTGATGGATGCCGGGATGGAGGTGCTGGTCGCCGCAGACGGGCAGGAGGCGGTGGAGATCGCCGAGGGCGGTGCCTGCTTCGACGTGCTGCTGACCGACCTCCGCATGCCGCGGCTGGACGGGCGGGAGCTGATCCGGCGCCTGCGCACCGTCCGCCCTGGTCTGCCGGTGGTGGTCATGACCGGCTTCGTCCCGGCCGAGGGCACGCGCGCCGTGCAGTTCGGCCATGGCCCGCTGCGGCTGCTGGCCAAGCCGCTGATGGCGGCGCTGCTGCTGCAGGCGGTGCAGGAGGTGGCAGCGGGCAGCTGATGCCGCCCGCGCCCCCGCCCCTTGCGCCGCGCCGGGGCCACCCAAACCTCCCCGCATCCCCCGGGAGGACAGGCGATGGCGGCAGCGCGACCGCGCGGCGGATCGGGCATGGCGAGGCGGCGCCTCGCGCTGCTGCTGGCGGTCGCGGCGATGCTGCCGGGCTGCACTGCGCTGTTCCCGCGCGAGACGGAGGTGGAGCGGCGCCTGGCCGACCTGCCGCGGCAGGGGCTGAGGCTGCGCCGCCCGGTCACCATCCGCTGGAACGACCATCTGGTGCCCTGGATCGAGGCGGAGAGCGATACCGACCTCGCCACCGCGCTCGGCCTGGTGCACGGCCATCTGCGGGGGGCGCAGATCATGCTGTTGCGCCTGGTCAGCCGCGGGCGGCTCTCCGAGGTCGCGGGTCCGCTGGCGCTGGAGGTGGACCACGCGCTCCGCATCCTGGATTACGGGCGCACCGCGCCCGCCGTGGAGGCGGCCTGGCCGCCGGAGACCCGCGCCTTCGTCGACGCCTTCCTGGCCGGGCTGAACCACGCCGTGCTGCACGGCCGGCGCCCGCCCGAAGCCGGGCTTCTCGGCCTCTCGCGGGAGCCCTTCACGGCGGCCGACCTGCTGGCGATCGGCCGGCTGGCGGGGACGGACATCAACTGGTTCACATACTTTTCCCTGCTGCGGGAGCGCGGCAGCCCGGACTATGCCGAGCGGTGGCGCCGTACGCTGGAGGCCGGCGCCGGTCTCGCCCTGCCGGAGGAGGGCGCCGGCGCCCGGGCGCTCGGCGCGCTGCTCGCGGACAGCACGCGCTTCGGCAGCAATGCGGTGGCGGTGGCGCCGCGGCGGAGCGCGACCGGGGCGGCGCTGCTCGCCTCCGACCCGCATCTCGGCATGGGGCTGCCCAATCTCTGGCTGATCGTGGGCATGCGGAGCCCGGGCTTCCACCTGGTCGGGCTGATGGTGCCCGGCCTGCCGATCATCGGCCTCGGCCGCAACCCGGACATCGCCTGGGGCGGCACCAACCTGCGTGCCGCCGCCTCCGACCTGTTCGACGTCTCCCGCCTGCCACCCGGGGCGGTGACGGAGCGCGAGGTCACCATCCGGCAGCGCCTGTGGTTCCCGGTGCGGCGGCGGGTACGGGAGACGCCGCTCGGCCCCGTCGTGACCGACGCCTCGCTGCTCGGCGCCCGGCCGGGCGAGACCATCGCGCTGCGCTGGGCGGGGCAGGAGCCGACGGACGAGATCACGGCGCTGCTCGCCGCCGCCCGGGCACGGGACGGCGCCGGCTTCGCCGCGAGCTTCCGCAACTTCGGCGTCTCGCCGCAGAACATGCTCTATGCCGACCGGCACGGCACGATCGGCCGTGTCACCACGGCGACGCTCCCCTCCCGCGCCGGCTTCCCGCCCGACGACCCGGTGCTGGACGGCGCCGACCCGGCCGCCCGCGCGCCCTGGCGGCGACTCTGGCAGGCGCCGGACCTGCCGGCGCTGGTCGATCCGCCGGAGGGCGTGCTGGCCTCGGCCAACGAGAACCCGGCGACCTGGGCGAAGGACCCGCCGCCGATCGGCTTCTTCTTCTCGGATGGCGACCGCGTGGCGCGGCTCAGGGCGCTGCTGCTGGCGAAGCCGCGCCTCTCGACCGAGGACCTGGCGGCGCTGCAGACCGATACGCAGGCGCCCAAGGCCGCCCTGCTGGCGCGCGGTCTGCTGGCGCGGCTCGATGCCCTGCCGGGCGGCGCGCCGGAGCCCGCCATGCTCGCGCGCCTCCGCGGCTGGGAGGGCGACTACGCGGCGGAGAGCGAGGGCGCGCTGGTCTTCGAATTGCTGCTGGCGCGCCTGGTGCCCCGCCTGGTGCCGGAGGGCAGCGGCCGGGGCCCGGAGACCGGCTGGAACTACCTGACCACCTTCACGCTGCGGGACCTGGATGCGCTGCCGCCCGCGCGGCGGGAGGCGGCGCTGCGGGCGGCGGTGGCGGAGGCGGCGGGCGATGCGGCGAAATACGGCAATTGGGGCGAGATCCACCGGCAGCGCGCGGCGCACTGGCTGGTGAACCTGCCGGTGATCGGACGGCGCTTCGTGCTCGGCCTCTACCCCGTCGGCGGGTCGCGGGAGACGCCGATGAAGACCGGGCACGGCCTGGTCACCGGCCCGCACGAGGTGAGCTTCGGCTCCATGGCACGGCAGGTCTCCGACATGTCGGACCCCGATGCCAACTGGTTCGTGCTGTTCGGCGGCCAGGATGGCTGGCTCGGCAGCGCCGCCTTCGCCGACCAGGTCCCGCTGTGGCGGGAGCGGCGGGCGATCCGCATGCCGTTGCGCCCGGAGACGGTGGCGGCCGAGTTCCCGCGTGTGACGGTGCTGCAGCCGGGGCCATGACGCCGCCCTTCGACGCGACGCCGCTGCTGCGTGCCGTCGCGGCGGCGCGGCGGGCGCGGCTCGCGCGGAGGGACGCGGCGGCAACCCAGGCGGCGCTGCTGCAACGGCTGC